>JAYVCO010000486.1:0-25723 GCA_043749935.1 Planctomycetia bacterium | reverse complement strand
TTTCTCTTGCGAATCCAGACCGATCTCCGGATCCGACAGCGGGCGCCCTTCGGCCACGAGGATCTGACATTTGACAATATCCACGCCCGTTACGGCTTCCGTAACCGTATGTTCGACTTGAATTCGCGGGTTGACTTCGATGAAGTAATACTTGCCCGTATCGGAGTCCACCAGGAATTCGACCGTGCCCGCGTTTTCATATCCCACGGCATTGCCGATTCGCAGAGCCGATTGGCAGATCTCATCGCGCAGCGTGGCATCCAAATTCAGAGCCGGAGCAATCTCCACGACTTTCTGATAGCGTCGCTGGACCGAGCAATCGCGTTCGTAAAGGTGAACCAGATTGCCGTGCTTGTCTCCCATCAACTGCACCTCGATGTGGCGAGGCCGTTGAATGTACTTTTCCAGGAACACGTCGGAGCTACCGAATGCGGCCTGTGACTCGCGTTGGGCCTGCTCCAGCGACGTAATGAGTTCCGAAGGTTCGTTGACTACCCGCATTCCGCGCCCGCCACCCCCTTTGGCCGCTTTGAGCAACACGGGGTAGCCCAGCTTCTCCGCCAGTTTTTGGGCCGCTTTGGGATTCTCGAGCGGTTCGCTGCTGCCGGCCAGCACCGGTACCTGCGCCTGGGTGGCGATGGCCCGGGCTTCGATCTTATCGCCCAGCTTTTCCAAGGTTTCGGGAGGCGGACCGCAAAAAATGATTCCCGCGTCGCGGCACGCCCGAGCCAGGGCCGGATTTTCCGATAAAAACCCGTAACCGGGGTGGATCGCATCCACGTCATATTGCTTGGCGACGCTGACGATACTGTCGATATCGAGGTAGGTCCGGATCGGCTCGTCCGGCCGCCCTATCTGGTACGACTCGTCCGCCTTAAACCTATGCAGGGCATAACGATCCTCGTGCGAATAGACCGCGACGGTGCGGATCCCGAGCTCGTGGGCGGTGCGAAAAACGCGAATCGCGATTTCGCTGCGATTTGCGACCAATAACTTGCGAATGGTAGATGTCATACGGTGCGCTATAACCTTCTCCGCCTGGCTAAATCGATCGAGCTCGGTCCTCGCCTTCAAAATGTAACAGCGCCGTGGTGGAAACGCCTAGGGGGCGAGCCATCCGGCAAGGGGCGGAGGCTTCGACGAACCCTGGGTTGTGTCGTATAGTGGTCAAGGATTTTCGGCCATAACTTGAACTGGGCTGACCAAAGCGATTGGGCAACCTCTCTGCATTTTCCCTGCATCTGGACCTCGCCATGTCCCGTTCAACTCGTGCCAGATTTTGGATTACTTTTGCGGTCATGCTCCTGGCGCCGGTACGTCCAAGCATGGCTGCCGACGCCAGCGCCCGCACTGCCGCCTTGCTCTCGATCACGGACGACGAAATCAAACAATATGTAGGGGCACTTGCGGACGACACCTTCGAAGGCCGGGAATCGGGCAGCCGTGGAGGCCGTGCGGCCGGCATCTACATCATCGAGCATTTGAAGAAGTTTGGTCTTCGCGGTGCCGGACCCAAAGACAGTTTTTATCAAGGCTTCGGGAATTACAACAACATCCTGGCCACGGCCGAAGGAAGCGATCCGGCGTTGAAAGAACAAGTGATTCTGATCAGCGCCCATTACGATCACGTCGGTTATGGGACGGCGCGCAACAGTTTTGGCCCGACCGGACTGATCCACAACGGTGCCGACGACAACGCTAGCGGCGTCGCCGGATTGCTCGAGGTGGCCGAAGCTGTCTCGAAACTGCCGACTCGTCTCAAGCGTTCGGTTCTGTTTGCTTTCTGGGACGGCGAAGAAAAAGGGCTGCTGGGCTCGCAGCACTGGGCCGACCATCCGACAGTTCCGCTCGATCGAGTGCCAATCATGATCAATGCGGACATGATCGGGCGACTGCGCGACTCGCGCCTGGAGGTAATCGGAGTCCGCACTAGCAGCGGATTACGGCGATTGGTCGCACGCCAAAATGATGTTTCGCAGTTGTCGCTTAACTTCACTTGGAAAATGAAAGCCGATAGCGACCACCACACTTTTTTTTCGCGTGAGATCCCGATCGTCATGATGCATACCGGATTGCACAACGACTATCATCGTCCGAGCGATGATGCGGACAAGATCAACGTACCAGGACTAAAACAAGTCGCACAGCTAATGTTTGGCGTGCTTGTCGAGTTAGCGGACGCGCCACAGCTCGGCCGCTTTCGAACTCAGAGTCGCAACGAGTCGCCCGCGGAACAGAAGATTCGCGAAACCCCCCTGCCCCCCTTGCCCAGTCGGCTGGGAGTTCGCTGGGACGAGCGCGCGGCCGAAAAGGAAGGCGCCATCGTACTGGCCGCTGTCACGCCTGGCTCGGCAGCGGACAGAGCGGGCCTGCGAGTCGGAGACAAACTCTTGAAGTTCGCCAATCAGGAAATTACCAGCGCCTCCCGGTTTCGTCTCGCCGTTCTGGCAGCGAGCAATCCGGTCCTGGTTACAGTCCAGCGCTCCTCGGCAAGCGAACCTGTCGAACTATCGCTCGAATTGCTCGGCACTCCGACGCGGCTCGGAATTTCGTGGCGCACCGACGATGCCGAGCCCGGCAGCGTCATTCTCAACCGCGTCACTCCCGGCTCGCCAGCCGACCTGGCTGGATTGACGGTCAATGACCGGATCCATAAGGTAGATCGGCAGGAGTTCAACGACGGTGAGCAATTTCGCCAACTGGTCGCCGCAGCGTCGAATCCAATGGTTCTGGAAGTCGAAACGGCCGGGCGCATCCGCACCGTCGAAGTCCCACTGGAGCTCGAACTATCGCAAGACGCGAGCGTGGCCGAGTCAACAGAATAGGCTCGGCGTTTATTTCTGAACGCCGCCGGTCGGCTGCTTCGCTATTTGCAGTAGTTCCAGGTCGAAAACCAGCGTGGTATTGGGGCCAATCGGCGGCTGGCCTTCCTCGCCATAGGCCAACTCGGAAGGAATAAAGAGCTGCCACTTCGAACCGACTTCCATCAGCTGCAACGCTTCCTTCCAACCGTCGATCACCTGGGCAACCGGAATAGTAAACGGCTTTCCGCCCGAGCTATCGAATTCGTTGCCGTTGATGAACGTGCCGCGATAGGTCACGGTCACGGCGTCGGTCTTTTGGGGTTTGGGCCCTTTGCCAGCCTTGATGACTTTATATTGCAGGCCACTGGGGGTCGATTTGACACCGGGCTTCTTCTTGTTATTAACCAGGAAATCCCTCGACTCCTGCGATTGTCGGGCCACGATGCCTTTCTCGAACTCTTGCACCGCTTCGCCGGCCTGCTCTTCGGTGAGCAGCGTCTTGCCACCAGATGCATCTCTCAATCCCTGGATCAGTAGGTCGATGTCGATATCGACTCCCTGTTTCTTGAAGTTCGTGCCGAACATCATGCCAATGCTGTAACTGGCCTTGTCGCGCACTGTCTTGAGTTCTCCGCGCTTGCCGCCTTTTTCCTGCGCATTGACTTGGCTTGCCAAGAGTGCCACGGCGACCACAAAACACAATCGAACGTTCATGCTTCTCCCTTTCTGCGTCGAATTGCTCCAAGACACGGCAATCTGAATTGCCGAAACAGCCGCGGCATGATAGCTGAATCCCAGATTTTGGCCTAGGCCGATCAAGACAGCATGGCGCTTACCCAACTTCACAGCCCAGGTGAAAGCGGATTACCGCCGGGTTTTTCCGTGACGTCAGGCTAGCAGCTCGTGCCGAACTTGCGGCTCTTCGGTCGGACCGATCAGCCGCTGGTTCAAGCCTTGGTATTTGTAGCTGAGCTTGCGCGGATCGAGCCCCAGGAGATGCAAAATCGTGGCCTGTAGATCGGCCACGGGCACTTTGTCCTTGGTGATGTAGTAGCTGAAGTCATCCGTTTCGCCGAACACGAGGCCCGGCTTGATGCCTCCCCCGGCCATCCAGATCGTAAAGCAATGGGGGTGATGGTCGCGACCGAGAAACTTCGAGCCGGCCCGTTCCTCGTTCATTGGTGTGCGGCCGAATTCACCGCCCCAGACCACCAAGGTTTCGTCCAGCAAGCCGCGCGCCTTGAGATCCTTGATCAGTGCGGCAACCGGTTGATCCACTTCCTTGCACTTCTTGGGGAGCGCTGTGACGATATCATCACCGGCACCGGTGCCATGAATATCCCACCCCCAGTCGAACAACTGCACGTAACGCACGCCTCGCTCGACCAACCTGCGGGCTTGCAAACAATTGTTTGCGAACGATCCCGCGCCGGGTTTGGCGCCATACATTTCGACAATGTGTTTCGGTTCCTGCGAAATGTCCATCACGCTTGGCACCGAAATTTGCATGCGGTAGGCCAATTCGTATTGCGCGATGCGCGTCAATGTCTCCGGATCGCCAAACTGCTTGAGCTCGAATTCGTTCAAGCTCTTGAGCGCGTCGAGGCTGCGCCGCCGCACATCGCGCGACATGCCCTTGGGATCGGAAACATACAGGATCGGCTCCCCTTCGCTGCGGCATTGCACCCCCTGATAGACCGATGGCAAAAAACCGCTTCCCCAGACGCTCTTGCCGCCACTCGGGTCGGTGCCGCCACTCAACAGCACAACGAAACCGGGCAGTTCCTGGCTTTCGGAGCCCAATCCGTAAGTGACCCACGAGCCGATCGATGCCCCGCCAGCCCGCGCCGAGCCGGTGTGTAAAAACAGCTCCGCCGGCGCGTGGTTGAATTGGTCGGTGTGCATCGACTTGATAATCGTGATGTCGTCGGCGATGGTGGCGATGTTAGGGAGCAACTCCGAAATCCAAGCCCCGCTCGACCCATATTGCTTGAACTTATAAGGGGTGCCAAGCAACTTCGGGTGCCCTTTGATGAACGCGAACCGCTGATTGGCCAGCAGTTCGTCGGGGCATGGCTGCATGTTGTGTTCGACGAGCTTCGGTTTCCAATCGAACAGTTCCTGCTGGGGCGGCGAGCCCGACATGTGCAGGTAGATGACTGACTTCGCACGCGGAGCGAATTGCGCCGCTTTGGCCAGCAAGGGGTTCGCCGACTCCTCCGCGCCCTGAGCCCGACCGCCCGGCTCCATCAGCGATGAGAGCGCCATCGCACCGATGCCGAATTGGCATTGCTTGAAGAAATGACGTCGGGTCAGCGCTCGGGCCTGTTGCAAGTAGACGTTCATGATCTCATTCCCACCGCTTGAGTTACTCGCCATACCCTGCCATGCTTTAGCGTTTTGTCAGAACGCCATCCAGATTCAAAATCACGTTGGAGACCACAGTCCAAGCCGCCAGTTCACTGACATCACAGTCTGTGGGCACCGGCCCCAAAGGTTCTGTCGCGATCTGCGTTGCCGCTTCCTTGTCCTGCTGGTAATGGTTTAGCTCGTCTCGATAAAGCGCAAGCAACTGCTCGATTTGTTCCTGTTGCGGAGGCCGGCAAAGAGCCAATTGCAGCGAGAACTCGCACCGAGTTTCGACTGTTGGGCCGCCCTCGGTAACGATGCGTCGCGCTAGTGCCTGAGCCGCCTCGACATAGACCGGGTCGTTGAGAGTGACGAAAGCCTGGAGCGGCGTGTTCGTCGAGATGCGCCGCAACGTGCAAATCTCACGGCTCGGTGCATCGAACGCGGCCATCGATGGATAGGGCACGGTACGTCGCCAATACGTGTATAGTCCACGCCGGTAGCGATCGTCGCCAGAGCTCGTGGCCCAAGTGCGCTCGCCGTTGAACGCGGCTCGCCACAATCCGGGCGGCTGAGGCGGATAGACCGAAGGTCCGCCTTGCTTGTGACTCAATAGCCCGCTGATTGCCAAGGCCTGATCGCGAACCATTTCGGCCTCGAGCCGGAAACGCGGGCCACGCGATAGCAGCTTATTCTGCGGATCTTTTTGCAGGACGTCGGCCGCAGGACTCGATGACTGCCGATAGGTTGCCGAGCAGACGATTTGCCGCAGCAAGTCTTTGATGTCCCAGCCGTTATCGCGGAATTCAACCGCCAACCAGTCGAGCACCTCGGGATGCGTCGGCGGCAATCCCTGCGTGCCAAAGTCTTCTTCCGTGGCGACCAATCCGGCACCGAACAACTGGGCCCAAAACCGGTTCACTGCCACGCGCGCGGTCAACGGGTTCGCATCGGCCATCAGCCACCTGGCGAGTCCCAGCCGATTCGGTGAAGCTCCGGGCGGCAAGGGGTGGAACGCGGCGGGCACGGCCGGTTCGACGATGTCGCTCGGTACGCGGAAGTTGCCCTTGATCATCGTGCGCGTGACCCGCCGCTTGTCGGCTGCCAATTCGCGCATGATCGGCGTGGGGGGAATCTGTTTTTCGAGTTCTTTGACTTGACCATCAAGTTGAGCAACATGATCTCGCAGCTTCTTCGTGGCCGGCGAATGGGCCCAATAGTATTTCGTCAGTTCGTTACGCTGTTCCGACGTACGTTGATCCGGAGCCGACGCCAAGATCTCACTGATGGCCTCGGGGAGGGCATTTGGCGGCGACTGGTCCGTTGATGCCGAAATTCGGAACCTGCCGAGCGTGTGCTGCCCCCCGTGCGATTGCGCGAGAGTAAAGCTCAGTGTGGTGGGGCCATCCAACGAAATCGGCGGCTTGGCGTGGACTACAAGTTGGTGCGGTTCTCCAAAACGGGGGCTGACGGCCCAGCCCGATGCGGCCGAAGTATCGCCGTCAATGGCTTTCTCAGCGGGCCAGCCCTCTTGCGAGAAATCGGCTGTCGCATCGACCAGCGTCCATTGGGTCGGCCCGGCTAGATCGATTTGCATGCTAGGTTTCGGCGGCTCTTTCACTTGGCGTTGCCAAAGCAACTTGCGGTTCTCGTCCAGCACCGAAACTTGAAAGTCTTTGAGCCGAGCCTCCACTCCAGCGTCCGTGCGGTTCCAAACTGCGATGCGATCCACCGCCACCGAGCGACCCAAATCGACTTCCCACCACGGATCTTTTTCGTCGTCCGTGTGCGTAACCGAGCCTTGCTGAAATTCTCCGGCTGTCTGATTGTCGATCGCCCGCGTTGCCGCAGCACTCAGAGAGGTGCTCGACTGCGAAGCCTTGCCTTGTGGCGCCAGGTTTTCCGAGCCGCTGAAAACCTGAACTTCAGCCAACGACAAGATTTGTTTCGGGCCCGGCAGTTCGATCCTCACGTAGCGACCATTTGAAGCGGGGCTGGCGTGCGGTGTAACGGAAAGGCGTACCTCATTCAGTACGAAATTGCCATTGGCCCGCCCAGGCCCCTGTTGGGGCAAGCTCTCGTGTGGAAGTGCCTCGACCCGGATCGCTGTAATGCCTTTGAGTTCCGTCGCCAAAGTCGCCACGTAGGTTTCCTGGTCGGGGCTTGTGCCAGAGGCCAGCACGGAATGATCGGGCAAGACTTGAAGCGTCGTTCCCGCTTCGGCCGGCACTTCGAGCGGTTTCAATACGATCCAAGCCTGGTTCTCTACCCGCTGGCTTTGTTCCCATGCCACTAACTCGGTTTCGAGATTTGTCGGCGGCGTGGCGATTTGTTTTTCGAGTTCAACGATTCCCGCGCGCCGATCCGCCATCTGTTGCTGCTGCAATTCGGTCGGCGTGCGCACTTTCGGCTCTTCGTCACCCCGATCGGCATCTTCCGTCTGATCGAAGAAGGCGTACCCTTGGTAATACTCGCGCTGCGTGATCGGATCGAACTTGTGGCTGTGACATTTGGCACACCCCATCGTCAAACCCATCCAGACCTGCATCGTGGTTTCGATTCGATCTTTGACGGCCGCCACGCGAAACTCTTCGTCGTCGGTGCCTCCTTCGTCGTTGGCCATCGTGTTGCGGTGGAATGCAGTGGCCAGGATTTGGTCAGGCGTCGGTTGGGGCAACAAGTCACCGGCCAGTTGTTCGATCGTGAACTGATCGAACGGCAGATTGCGATTGAAGGCGGAAATCACCCAATCGCGATAGCGCCAAATCGTGCGTAGCGGATCGGATCCATAACCTTTGGAATCGGCGTAGCGGGCCAGGTCGAGCCAACCTCTGGCCCAGCGCTCGCCGTACGCGGGATCGGCCAGAGCCCGATCGACCATCCGTTCGTAAGCGCCCGGCGCTGGATCGCCTATGAATGCCTCAATCTGCTCCCGCGTCGGAGGCAAGCCGAGCAGATCCAGGTGGACTCGTCGAGCCAGCAAGTAGCGATCGGCCTCGGGCGCCGGCGCCAATCCGCCCTCTTCCAGCGTTGCGAGCACGAAATGATCGATTGGATGGCGAGGCCAATCGGCAAGTTTGATCCGCGCCAATGACGTTTTGAGCGGTTGCTGCCAGGCCCAGTGACTGGGTCTGGCGACGTCGTCGACCTCGGCTGGCCAGGGGGCTCCCTCGCTAATCCAGCGCGATATCAACTCGATTTGCTTCGCGTCGAGCGCCTCGCCTTCACCCTCTGGCGGCATTTTCAATTCGGCGTCGGTTCCGTTGATGACTTTAAGCAGACGGCTGGCTTTTGCATCCGTCGGGATAATTGCCTTTTCGCCCGAGTCGCCGCCAACAAAAGCCGAGGCCTTCGAGTTCAGTCGCAGCCCGCCCTCCTGTCGCTTCGGCCCGTGGCACTCAATGCAATGCTGGGCGAAGATCGGTTGAATATCGCGTGCAAAACCGACCGCGGCCGGTTTCACGTCAGGCTCGGCGGCCGCAAGAGTGATGCAGTACAGCGCCCAAAAGCAGACAGCGACGATCACTACGCATTGCCGGAAGCCGGGCAGTTGGGAAGGCGTTCGCATCGGGGGCAGCTCGGGTGTGGTGAAGGCAGGCCTCCATTATAGCTGCCCCGGGATGGGCGTGGCTATCGGATCAGCGGCTTGAGCTTGATGTTCTTATACCAGCATTCGCCCCCGTGATCCTGCAAGCCGATGTATCCGCTCCGGGGGTGGTCTTTGAAAGCAATGTCAAACTTGTGGTCCGACCCGTCGGGGCGTTTGTTTTTCGTGGTCCACTGGTCTAGATCCATCCGAGAGACCACGCGGCCATTGACCTCAACCGAGATCAGGTTCCGATCGCAAGTGATTTCCATGTGGTTCCAATCACCCACGGGTTTCATATTGTTCCGCGAGGGTTTTACGAGATCGTAGATCGCCCCGGTATCGTGCAGGCCGGCTTCGGTGGTGTCGTCGATGGCCACTTCGATGCCGTTGAAGCCGACGTCCTTGCCGGGTCGGGGTGTGAGCGGAAACGTGCGAATGAACACTCCGCTGTTGCAGCCTTTGCTGATCTTGAAATCCAGAGCCAGGCTAAAATCGCCCCATTTCTTTTCATGGATCATCATGTAGCCGCCGCACCGACGCGGATTGATGGCATGCTCCTCGACCGGTCGCTGGCTGGGCTTTTCGCTGCTCGTCATCCAACCGTCCAAAGAATCGCCATCAAACAACAAGATCCAGCCGTCCTTTTTTTCGGCGGGCGTCAACTCATTATCGGCTGCGTTGGCCAGCAAGCCGATGAACAAAAGCGGCAAAGCGAACAGGACGAACTTCATTGCGCTAAGCTCCGGGAACGTTGAAGGTTCAGTTGGATTTGTGTCCCGGCAACAAATTCGATCGAGCAGGACCCAGCATCAATCTAGTCGCCTCAAGTGGCCAAGGCAAAGCGATCGTCAATGGATTTGAATCGGGAAGTAGAGTGCCGCCGTGTGCTCAAGACAATCTCGACCACGACATAGGGTAAGCAGTGCCTTGGATTTAGAACTATTTCCTTGGCAAGACAGCCAGCCTGGATTGAGGCATGCCAGACGGGCTTTCCGCGGCACGAACTGACATGATCGTCGGTTTTTAGTTGCGTCTGCCGGCGCTTTGCCTAAAATAGCTTTGCCGGCCAAATTCGTCTGGCTAATGATCCGCTTGACTCCTACAATGACAGCCTAGCGACAGTACACCCGCCACGTTGCGCTGTGGATGCCTTTTCCACGCGGTCCATCAAAAATTTTGCACTGGATAGTCCCGGCGCAAGCGATCCATCGAGCACGCCTGCTGCCGTTCAAGCTTGAAAAATGTCTTTGAGTTGACTTAATACTAGTGCTATCCGTGAATTGACCTAATTCTAAACAGGAGGAGTTTCTACGATGAAAGCTTCAGTCACCTTGGGTTTGGCCGCCATTGTTCTGGCCGGCGTAACCGCTCTGCGTGCCGCCGAACTGAAAAGCGGTTTGCAGCCCGGCGATTTGGTTGGTGCGTTCGACGTCGAGAAGTGCGGCGGCGCGGTCAACGACGGGAAGGAAGTCGGCGCGAATTTCTGCTACCGGTGCATGCTGGGCAACAAGCCCGTCGTGATGGTCTTTGCTCGTAAGGCCGACAATTCGCTGGCCTCGCTGGTCAAGGAGCTCGATAAGCAAGTGACCCAGAATGCCGACCAGAAGCTGTCCTCGTTCGTCAATTTGCTCGGCAGCAATCCGGCCGAATTGAAGACCGTGGCCAAGGAATTTGCAGCCAAGAATCAGATTGAAAACGTGGCGCTCGTGGTTCCGCAAGAAAACCAGAACGGCCCGGCCGAGTTCAACATCAATCCAGATGCCGAAGTCACCGTGACGATCTACCGCAATGGCAAAGTGGCTGCCAGCCACGCGGTGAGCGCCGGCCAGTTGGATCCGCAGACGATCAAATCAATCGTCGCTGACACCAGCAAGATCCTGAAGTAACGAAAACAGCATAGCGTAAGCCGCTTGCCGCGGTGCTTAGCTGACGTACGATTCAGGGACGCGATTCGGCTTTTGGAGCCGAGTCGCGTCTCGCTTTTTGCGCGTGATAGCATCGCATGGTAACAGCGGAAATCCGTGAGGTTTTTGCCCTCGCCGGCAGACGATCTTTACGCCGCGAGTGTCCTGGGCTATTTTCTGGCCCCGGTAGCAATTTCGAACCGCGCGCGGATGGCAATTGATCAAGTCCAATTTTCTTTCCTTAGACCCGCACATACATGGCCGTCTTGCTACAAGTTGTTGATGCTCACAAGAGCTACGGCCATCAGGTCCTGTTGGACGGCGCCGAAGTCACGCTCACCGATGCGCACAAGGTGGGCTTTATCGGTCGCAACGGCGCCGGAAAATCAACCCTCATTCGCGTGATCTTGGGTGAAGAGGAACTCGAAAAGGGTGAGATCGTCCGCCATCCAAAGCTGCGTTTGGGCTACCTACGCCAGCACGATCCTTTCTTGCCAGGCGAAACGGTGCTTGAGTTTCTGATGCGTGACAGCGAGCAGCCCGATTGGCGCTGCGGCGAAGTGGCCGGGCAATTCGAACTGAAAGGCCCCTATTTGGAGGGCCCGATCGCGAAACTCTCCGGCGGATGGCAAACTCGGGTCAAGTTGGCGGCTTTGTTGTTGCACGATCCCAACTTGCTGCTGTTGGATGAGCCGACGAACTTCCTGGATCTACGCACACAGATCTTGCTGGAGCACTTTTTGCGGGAGTTTCGCCAGGCCTGCCTGATCGTGTCGCACGACCGAGCATTTCTGGGCGCAACATGCAGTCAAACGCTCGAGTTGTCGCGGGGCAAGCTGACTTTATTCCCCGGCCCGGTCGAGCAGTTTATCGAATTTCAGCACGAACGTCGCGAGCACGACGAGCGCGTCAATGCGGCGATCATGGCCAAGCGGCGCCAACTCGAAACATTCATCGACAAGAACCGCGCGCGAGCCAGCACCGCGTCGCAAGCGCGCTCCAAAGGAAAGCAACTCGAACGCCTGCAAACCGTCGACATCGCGGGCGCCGAAGCGACAGTCAAGATCCGGCCGCCGGCGGTCGAACCCCGCAAAGGGCCGGCCCTGCGCTGCACCGAGCTAGCCATTGGCTACGAAGATCACGTCGTGGCTTCCGACATCCACGCCGAAATCGAGCACGGCCAGCGCGTGGCGATCGTCGGCGACAACGGACAGGGCAAAACGACTTTCTTACGCACCGTGGTCTCGTCCTTGGAGCCGCTCGAAGGACAGGTGCGCTGGGGCTATGGTTGCGATATCGGAGTCTACGCCCAGCACGTCTACACTGGCCTGCCAGATCGGAAAACCATACTCGAATATCTTGAGTACGTCGCAGCCCCGGGCACGAAGACACAGGCACTCCTGGATCTGGCCGGCAGCTTTTTGTTCCGTGGCGATCACGTGCAAAAGAACATTTCCGTATTGAGTGGCGGCGAGCGGGCCCGGCTGTGCATGGCCGGCTTGTTGTTGAGCAACCACAACGTACTGGTGCTCGACGAGCCGGGAAACCATTTGGATGTCGACACGGTCGATGCACTGGCGGAAGCGCTCAACGATTATGAAGGCACCGTGTTGTTCACAAGCCACGATCGGCATTTCATGAAGCGCGTAGCCACGGCAATCATCGAAGTCCGCGCGGGTCGGGTTGTGAATTATCGCGGCGACTACGAGTCGTATCTCTATTATGTGAACAAGGAAATCGAAGACGGCGAGCGCGAACAGAACGCAAGGGTATCGCCTGGCAAGTCCAACAAGGCTCCGCCACGTAAGGAAGACCGCAAGGAGCGAGCCCAGCGCGAGCGCGACATGCGTAAGGAAGTCGCGGGCTTGGAACGCAACATTGCACGCCTGGACGACCGTAAGAGGTTGTTGAGTGCCCAAATGTTGGAGACGACCGATGCCGCCGAAGCCATGCGACTGCACGAAGAGATCAGCCGGATCGCCAAGGAGCTCATGCCGATCGAAGAGCGATGGTGTGAGTTGCAGCAATTAGTCGAAGCCGACGAAGTGTAGCCACTCTCGGTTAGCCTATTTGGAGCACCAGGTAGACCACATTCGTCGGTATTCCGCTTCAAGGTTGCGCGTAAAGGAAACGCAGTCCACCAGCGGCGAATTGGCCATCTGCTCGCGCAGGCCACCTCGAAGCCGCTCCAGCCGAGGAATGTCGCCTGCCAGAACCGCAGCGATCTGCAAATACTGTTCCTCGCTGTGCGAAATCAATTCACCGAGTCCCAAAGTCGCCAGAGCGCTACCACCAAATCGCGAGGCATAACTCGTGCCCGATCGTGTGACGACCGGCACCCCCTGCCAAAGCGCGTCGCAGGTGGTTGTGTGTCCGTTGAAGGGGAAAGGGTCGAGCGCGATATCGACCCGGCCGATGAGCTCAAGATATTCACCGCGCGACCGACGATTGGCCAGCGTCAGCCGGTGGGTTTCGATGCCATAGCGTGCAAACACTTCGGCGAGTGATTGCTTTACCGAGTCTTCCACGTCGACCAAAATGATCAAACGCGAGTTAGGCACCCGCTCCAGCAGCCTGACCCACGCGTCCAATACTTGCGGAGTGACCTTCATGAAGTTATTGAACGACCCGAACGTAATCTTGCCACAGGAAAGAGCCGGCAGCGGGCCCACTGGCGGCGCGTCGGACGAGGGCAGATAGCAGAAGAAGCGCTGCGGCAAGCGGACGAGCTTCTCGGTGTAGAAAGGATCGGTCAGGCCAGGCGGATCGGAATAGTCGTCCGTGAGACGATATTCCATGGCCTGCATGCCGGTCGTGTTTTGATACCCGATATAAGTGACTTGAATCGGCGCCGGCTTGAATGCGAAAACGAGCAACCGATTCTCGCCAATGTGGCCCGCCAGGTCGACCAGAATATCGATCTCATCTTGGCGTACGAGGTCGGCGGCCTGCTGGTCGGTCAACTGGCCAATTTCCCGCCAATGATCCGCGAGTCCTCGTAGTCGTGCGGTCGTTTCGTCGGGTGCGGCCACGCTGGAGTAGCAAAAGACTTCGTAGCGCGAATGGTCGTGTGAAGCCAGGATTGGCTCGCTGAAAAAGTTCACCGCATGGTTCATGAAGTGTGGCGACACATATCCGATGCGCAGCCGGCGCTGCAGCGTTCGATTATTAGGGTGCGGAGCGCTAAGCGCAGTCAGCGGATCGGCATGGCGCTCGCCCCATGCCTTGTGTTCCGCAAAGAGGGCTTCCGCATCTTGGTCCGAATGAAAATTAAGCGCGTATAACAAATTGCTATGGATGCCGCTAGCGTCGGGGCTGATTTCCACGGCTCTGCGATAATTCGCGATGGCCTCGTCCGCTCGGCCCACTGCGTGCAACGCGACGGCAAGCGTGTTGTAAGCCACGGCCAAATCGGGATTGAGCTCGACGGCACGGCGCAAGCACGCGATTGCTTCGTCTCGTTTGCCTTGATCATTCAGACAATAGCCCAGGTAACTGTATGCATCCGCATGCTTTGGATTTGACGCGAGAGCAGCCCGATAGCAGTCGACGGCTTCGGGAAGCTTGCGCTGCGTTTGAAATACAGTGCCCAAGTGAAATGCGGCATCGGCCGAGTTGGGGTCCGTGCGCAATATGCGGCGAAAGCAAGCCTCGGCCTCTACAAGCTTGCCTTGATCGTGCAGAACCTGGCCCAACTGAGATCGTGCGTCGATGTCGTTCGGCTTCAGCCGCAGCGCTTCGCGCAGTTCCGCCCCTGCTTCTTCGAGTCGACCTTGCGTGTGGTAGACCGTGCCGAGCATCGCGTGTACGCGAGCCAAATCGGGCCGCAAGGTCAGGGCTTTGCGATAGCAATCGATCGCCTCGCTGAGTTTTCCCAAGTGTCGATACGCTTCCGCCAGGTTGCCATAAAACGCGGCTTGCGAGCGATCGGCGCGAATCGCCTTGTCGATCAACTCCGCCGCCGCTTCGAATCGTCGAGCTTGAAGCGCCAGCATGCCCAACTGATGTAGCGCGTGAGCATTGCCCGGATCGAGTTCGAGCACCTGATGGTAAATCTTTTCCGCCTCGGTCAATTGACCAGCCTGGTGATGGCGGGTTCCCAGCGCGAGCTTCTCCGGAATCGTTGCCATGAACGAAGTATCTTTCTCAGTAGGCGGAACGTTATTTCGTCATATTACCAGAAGACGGCTGGCACCAGCGAACCCACATTTGCCGATAGGCAGCTTCCAAATTACGCGTAAAACCTTGGGCATCGAGTAGCGGCGAATGCAGCATTTGGTTGCGAAGGCCAGCACGAAGCTGTTCGAGCCGGTCAAGATCGCTGGCCAGTCGCGCGGCAATCTCCACGTATTCTTCCCGGGATTGGGCAATCAAATCCTGTAGGCCCAAATTCAGGAGCGCCGTGCCCCCAAACCTTGAAGCGTACGACTTGCCAGCAAGTGTCACCACCGGCACACCCTGCCAAAGACAATCGCAGGTCGTAGTGTGACCGACAAAAGGAAACGGGTCCAACGCGATGTCAACCGAAGAAATGAGCGCCAGATATTGATCGAGCGGTCTGCGACTCGCCAATTCCAATCGCTCGGCTCTCACGCCATGATACTCGAAAGCGCTTGACACGTGATTCCGTAGCGAATCCGTCACGTGGGCCATCAGCACCAATCGTGCTCCCGGGACCTCTTGCAACATTTGGGCCCAAGTCGCAATCACTTCCGGCGTGATCTTGGCAAAGTTATTGAAGGAGCCAAAGGTAATGTGCCCGTTCTCGCGCGCCGGCAGCGAGTTTATTGTTGGGGCGTTGGGAGTGGGCCGGTAGCAAAAAAAAGATCGCGGCAATCGCACTAGCTCTTCTGTGTAAAATGCATCCGTTGTGTCCGGCGGATCGGCATAAGCATCCGTCAGGCGATAATCCATTGCCAGCATGCCGGTGGTATTCTGATACCCAAGATAGGTCACTTGCACAGGCGCCGGTTTTCGCGCAAACATCAACAGCCTATTCCCACTGGCAATGTGGCCGGTCAAATCGACGAGAATGTCGATCTCGTCGTCACGTATGGTCTGGGCCAACTGAGCATCCGTTTGCCCAAACGTGTCCCGCCAGCAGTCGGCGTAACCTCGCATTCGCACGGTCGTTTCGTCCGGGCGGGCAACGTCGGAATAGCAACACACCTCGAACGTCGAATGGTCGTGCGAGGCCAGAATCGGTTCACTAAAAAAACTGACTGCTTGCTGGAAAAAATTGGGAGAGACATATCCTACTCGCAAGCGTTTTTTTGGAGCACGTTGATTTGCGTGCGGCGGAGCTTGAACAGTGAGAGGATCGGCGTGCCGAACCCCCCAGGCTCGATGCTCGGCAAACAGGCCGGCCGGATCCTGGGCCGGATCGTAGTTCAAGGCAAAGAGCAGACTGCTATGCACCGAAGACAGCGTCGAATCGAGCTCGACAGCACGACGATAAGCCGCGATGGCGTCCTTGAATCGCCCCACCTGGGCCAGTGGTTCTGCCATGTTGCCATAGGCCTCGGCATAGTTTGGATTCAAATCGATCGCACGGCGGCAATGGAGGATGGCCTCATCGTGCGAACCAACCTCGCTCAAGACAGAACCCAGATTGCAATAAGCCTTGGCGAACGTGGGATCGATTCGGATCGCCTGGCGATAGTGCTTTTCCGCTTCTGCGAAGGCGTTGATCTTGTTCAATACCGCGCCGAGGTTGTTATGCGTTTCAGCGCTATCGGGCCGAAGTGTCAATGCTGCGCGGTAGCAAGCCGCGGCCTCGTCGAGTTTTCCTCCGGCCTGCAAGACGGCGCCCAGATTGTAATGCGTCCGGGCATCTTGTGGCGCCGCTTGCCGCGCGGCTCGAAAGCACGTTTCTGCTTCTTCGAACTGTTCGCCCAGCAGAAGTGCTCGGCCGAGTTGCGAAAGTGCAGGCGCATCGCTTGGTGCGAACGCTACGACCCGCCGAAAGCATTCCGCGGCGTGATTGAAGTCGCCTTGCTCTTGATACAGTAACCCCAGATTTGTCAGCGGCCCGGGCCACTGAGGTTCAAGGGCGGCCGCCTGCTGATTGCAACGAATGGCTTCCAATATATTGCCCAATCGCCGCTGGGCATCCCCCAGATTGACGTGGAATAATGCCTGGTTAACATCCAACACAATGGCGCGAGTAATCAATTGAACGGCCAATTCCAGTTGATACTGTTGAATGGCCACCACCCCCAACTGGTGCATGGCTGCCGCGTGGTCCGGATCAGCGTCCAATACCTGCCGATAGATCATCTCGGCTTGCGCCAGTTCTCCTGCCTGGTGATGTCTGGTGCCCCGGGCCAATGCTTCAGCGACGGATTCTGTCATGACGAGCACCAGCGAGCCCACATTTCGTGGTAGGCCGCTTCCAGATTGCGCGTGAAACCTTTTGCATCCAGCAGGGCCGAACCGGTCATTAGCGTACGCAATTCGCTGCGCCATTTGGCCAATCGGGTTTGGTCGCCGGCTAGCCTGCAAGCTATCTCGACATACTCCTCGATCGATGAGGCGATCAGTTCTTCGAGTCCCAGGTTGACCAGCGCGCTACTGCCGAACCTCGAAGCATACGACTGGCCGGCCATCATGATCACGGGAACGCCCATCCACAATGAGTCGCAAGTGGTCGTGTGCCCATTAAAGGGAAATGGATCGAGTGCGATATCGGCGCGCGCGATCAATTCGAGGAATTCGCGGGCCGGTCTGCGATTACAGATCTCGATCCGCGTGGCGTCCACACCATGGCGCGCTAGCGCTAATTGCAGATGATTCTGCACCCAAGGGCTCGCGGCAGCCAACACGATCAATCGCGACTGTGGTACGGCCGCCATCAACCGGCCCCAAGCATCCAGCACTTTCGATGTGACCTTGGCAAGATTGTTGAACGAACCGAACGTAACCACTCGGTTTTCAACGACGGGCGACGGCGTCACGTCCGGCGCATTTTCCAGCGGTTGGTAACAAAAAAAGGATCTCGGCAAACGGACCAGGCGCTCTGTGTACAAATCATCGGTCGTGCCCGGCGGATCGGACCAGGCGTCAGTCAGCCGATAGTCCATCGCCGCCATGCCCGTGGTGTTTTGATATCCAATGTACGTAACTTGCACGGGTGCCGGCTTACGTGCGAACACCAAGAGCCGGCCCCCTCCGATGTGGCCCGCTAGATCGACCAAAATGTCAATTCGATCTTGCCGCACTATCTCGCTCGCTTGCAAATCGCTCATGTTCGCAATGTCGCGCCAGTGGTCGGCGTACTGCTGCAAGCGTTCGGTCGCACCGTCATAGTTGACACGGTTGGCATTGCTATAACAAAACACTTCAAAGCGGCCATGGTCGTGGGAGGCCAGTATTGGCTCGCTGAAATAATTGACGGCATGGGCGCGGAAATGCGATGACACATAACCCACGCGTAATCGGCGGTCCGGTGTGCGGTCGTTCTCGTGGGGCAAGCTGTCTGCCGACAAAGGATCGGCGTGTCGCTCGGCCCAGCGACGATGCTCGGCAAAGACGGCCCGAAGATCGGCCGGATCGTAGTTCAAGATGTAAAGTAAGTTGCTGTGCATATATGGATCTTCTGGCCGTAATTGCACGGCAGTGCGATACGATTCGATCGCTTCCCCAACCCGACCTTGCGATTGCAAACAGGTAGCAAGGTTGTTGTGAGCCTTAGGATCGTCCGGCTTGATCCGGATCGCGTGCCGATAGTGCGCTTCGGCATCGGGCACCGAGTATAGACGCTGAAGTGATGCTCCCAAGTTGTTGTGGGCTTCCGCGTCTTCGGGGTTCAATTCCAACGTAGCTCGGTAGCTCGTCACGGCCTCATCGAATCGGTCCTGCGTCTGCAAAACGATACCCAAGTTATAGTGGAGTCGCGAGTCTTGCGGCGCAATCCGCAGGGCACGTCGCAAACACGTCTCGGCTTCGGACAGTTTCTTTCGCGCGATCAGCACGACGGCCAATTGAAGGCGCGCTTCGACATCTTCCGGACTGATCCGCATGACCTGGCGAATAGCGTCTTCGGCCTCGGCTAAATTTCCTGCCTGTTTATGGATCTGGCCCAGGCTGGCGTACGCCTGAGGAAACTGGGGGTTCAGCTTGAGTGCGTGTTGAGCGCAGCTCACTGCGCGCTCGAAGTTGCCCAAGCGCCAATAGGCTTCGCCCAACTGAACGTGGAAATCCGGCCGCGCGCGATCGGATCGAATTGCGGAGGTAATCAGTTCGACCGCGGCCGTGAACTGCCCTACTTGAATGGCGAGCGTCCCCAGTAGGAAAAGCGCATGCGCGTGGTCCGGCTCGAGCTGGAGGACTTGCCGATACAAGCGCTCGGCCTCGCCAAATTGTCCCGCCCGATGATGGCGAGTGCCGGCCTGAAGAGCTTCGTGGATCGTTACCATCGAGGTCTCTCATATCTCGTCGTTAGACTTGCTCTTACTATCACGGACTATCGCTGGCACCAGGCGGTCCACATCGCGCGATAGGCAGCTTCCAAGTTCCTCGCGAATTGCTGGGCATCCAGCAGGGGTGAACGCTGCATTCTGTCACGCAGCTCCGCCCGCAGAGTTTCCAGCCTCGGTTGATCCTGTGCCAAAGTTACGGCCGTTTGTATGTACTGCTCAGGCGTCGAGGCAACCAATTCCTCGAGCCCTAAATTCACAAGCGCGCTGCTGCCGAACCGCGATGCGTAGGTCGTCCCCACCTGCATGATGACTGGCACGCCCATCCATAAAGAATCACAAGTGGTCGTGTGGCCGTTAAACGGAAATGGGTCGAGGGCAATATCAACCTCGGCAATCAACTCGCGAAACGCGCGCAGGCGTCTTCGACTGTGTAAATCGATGCGGTTCCAATCGACGCCATGCGATTCGAAACTTCGATAAACATATTCGCTGAGCGTCTCGCCCAAATTGGCTAAGAGCACTAGCCGCGACTCGGGCACGGCCAACAGAATCTGCGCCCAAGTGGCGATCACTTGCGGCGTCACCTTGGCAAAGTTGTTGAACGAACCAAACGTAATGACCCCACGCAGCCGGGCCGACAATGGCATGAGATCGAGCGTGTCGTCCAACGGGTGGTAACAGAAAAAGGTCCGCGGCAAACGCACCAGAGTTTCCGTATAGAACCGTTCAGTCATGCCGGGCGGGTCCGACCAGGCGTCCGTCAACCGGTAATCCATGGCCGCCATGCCCGTCGTGTTTTGGTAGCCCAGGTACGTCACTTGAATGGGCGCCGGCTTGCGCGCAAACACCAGCAACCGATCACCGGCAATGTGTCCAGCCAGGTCGACCAGGATGTCAATCCGGTCGTCGCGTACCAACTGGCTCACTTGTTCGTCACTCATGGCGGAGATCTCGCGCCAATGGTCGGCGTAGCCTCGCACGCGCCGCGTGATGTCATCGCATTCATTCTGAGCCACGTTGCTATAGCAGAAAACTTCGACGGCCGCATGATCGTGGGCAGCCAACATCGGCTCGCTGAAAAAATTGACGGCATGCAGACGAAAATGCGATGAGACGTAGCCGATGCGCAGCCGCCGCTGCACACTGCGGTCGTTCGGATGCGGCCGATGGCCCAGGGTCAGCGGATCGGCGTGTCGTTCGGCCCAGCTTCGATGTTCCGCAAAAAGCGTGGTGGCGTCGTAACCGGGATGAAAATTGAGCGCGTAAACAAGATTGCTATGTTGGCGGGCATCGTGGGGATGAATGCGAATCGCCGTGCGATATGTCTCAATGGCTTGATCGAGTTGCCCTTGCGACTGCAGACAGATCGCCAGGTTGCTGTATGCGTGATGAACTGCGGGGTTGATTTCAATTGCTTTGCGGCAGGCGGCGATTGCCTCGTCGAGCTTATCCATTTGCAATAATACCGCGCCCAAGTTGCTGAACCCATCGGCATGGTGGGGTTCGAGCCTCAGGGAATCTTCGAACGCGGCTCGGGCTTCGGCGAGCCGGCCAGAGAGCTGTAGCGCCACTCCCAAATTAAAATGTGCCTCGGCATCGCTCGGGCAAAGCTGCAAGGCTTGTCGAAACACTTCGACGGCTTCCCTAAACAGTCCTTCGTTGCGCAGCATCTTTCCCAACCTGGTGTGGGCCAGAAAAAAGTCTGGGCGCTGTCTGACCGCTTCCGCATAGCAATCGCGCGCTTCTCTCCAACGTCGTTGCTGCTCCAACAGGTTGCCCAGTCCAAAATGGGCTTCCGCAAACCGAGGTTCCAACCGCAACGATTCGCGAAACGACGCTTCGGCCTCGACTAGCGCCCCAGCCGTTTCCAGAGCGCCTGCCAGGTTCGCATGGGCTAGCGCGTAGTTGGGGTGCAACCGCAGGGCTTCGCGGTAGACGCTAATGGCCTCTCCCAGCTTGTCCTGCGCCCGCAGGGCCTGACCTAGATTGTTGAAATAAAAAGGTTGCAAGCCGTCGGCCTCAACCGCCTGCCTGAAGAGGCGCTCGGCCAGCGTGAAATTGCCCCCATCGTATTCAATGCGTCCCAAAAAATAGAGGGCGTTTGCGTGCCGCGGGTGGACGTCAAGAATTTCGCGGTAAATCGGCGCAGCCTCGGCCAGCCGCCCGGCTTGGTGGTGGCTGAGCGCGAGATTGAATACTTGCTCGACATTTGTCATGGATGAAAGGATGCCTCAGGGCGATGCAAACCAGGCGATTTCCTCAACGCGACCCGATGTGTCCGACGCGTAAATACAATGGCCAGCGAATCTGGCGGACTTGGGCGGCCGAGCCCCACGCCCGTCGCAACTTCTGTTCGACCTGTTCAAGCGGGGGAGCGCTCTTTTGTTCAGCATATTTCTGCACTGCCGACCAGGTTTCAAGATACCCTAAGAATTCGTCGCAATTCCACTCGGCCTTCATGGAAAACTCGGGCGCGATCAACTTCTTCGAACGGAAACCATATCGTTGCGTAGCGCTCTTCGATCAGTCTACGCTCGGGCGGCCAAAAGGCGCCCAACAAGTCCCAATATAGCCAGGCCACGACCGTATCGACTTCGGGTGTAATTTGTGCCAGGCCATAACTCCAGGCCGCCAACACTCCGCCGACACGTCCGACGCGGCGCACTTGCTCATAAAACGTCGGCAGTTCAAACCAGTGCATCGCTTGGGCCACCGTGACCAGATCCACGGAATGACTAGCCAGCGGACACTCCTCCGCCGAAGCCACCAAATATTGAACGTTGGAATGTGCCTCGGCATACGCTAACTGGCTGGCACTTGGATCCGTAGCAATCACCTCGTCAAAAAACCTGGCCAGGTCACCGGCTGCTTGCCCATTTCCGGTTCCGCAGTCCCAAGCCAAATCGTGGCTCGCCGTCAGCGCCGAGAGATACTCAAACAATGTGCTGGGGTAGCGCGGGCGGAACTGTGTGTACTGACGGGCCTGCGCCGAGAAATAGTCTTTGAACGCCACCGAAAACCTCGCGAGTCATCTTATTTCCCTAGTATACCCAACGCTCCGCCAGCTCCCATGAGGGCTGCGAGGCAAGAAAACTAGCCTTGGAAGCCCGAAAAATAAGCATCGCTCGCCTGTTCCTGAGCCCGAATCCAGCGTATCTGTGCGGTTCAAATTCTTTCCCGCACTTCATCTTGCCTTCAGGTTCATCTTGCTACATTGTCGCTCGTTGCCCAATAACAGTCGAGTTGTCGGGCATTTGAAGGATTGGGTCGGTTCAAGTGAAAGGCTGAGATTATGAGAAAACTCTTTTTGGGAACATTGACCGTAGGAATACTTACATCGTGGGTCTTTTCCGCGATGGCCCAGCCGCCTGGGCGGCCTCGTCCACAGCAGGGTCGTGAGCGCGGCCGCGGAGACATGCCGCCTCCGCCGCCTCCCAGCCCACTCGTTGAAGCTCTCGATAAGGACCACGATGGCACAATCTCGTCCGAGGAATTGGCGAGCGCCGCGGAGTCCTTGAAGAAGTTGGATAAGAATGGAGACGGAAGGCTGACTGAAGACGAGTTGCGCCCCGCCGGGCCACCCCGCCGACCTCCCAATGACGGACCTCCGGGGTCCGGACGTGGCCCTCGAGGTCCAGACGGCCCGCGCGGCGACCGTCGCCCACCCGGCCGTCCGCCGATGCCGCCCGATGGTGGTCCTGGTGCCGGTGGCCCCGGAGCCGGCGGGCCACACGTGCTGCCGCCGTTCGCTCGCGAACATTTGCAACTAACCGACGAGCAAAACAAACAGATCGACGCTTTGGAAGCCGATGTGCGGTCGAAATTGCACAGCATCCTGACGCCTGAACAACTCGCCAGGATCGCCGAGATGCACCCGCGTGGGCCACAAGGCCCTCCTGGTGGCGGTCCGCCGCCAGGCCGACGACCCGGCCGCCCTGGCGGTCCTCCCGATGAGGAGGATGACGAGCCTGCCGACGCCCGCTACGGCGAATAGTATAGCCAGGATTTTCCCAGAAGGCAGACGCCGTCGTGGCTGTGTATCATGGGGTTCGTAGAGTCCAACCGGCGAACCACCACGGTCTCCCACGGCTGCTCTGCAATCTGGGGAAATCTGACTGCCCGCTTTCGTCGTCGTCAATGGCTCTATCTCGAAACGGTGTCACTCTTCTAATGAGAGTTCTCGTCGTCGAAGACGAACCTGAGTTGCTGCAGGTAATCACGCGAGCGCTGCGCGAGCAAGGCTATGCCGTTGACGAAGCGGCCGATGGCGAGGAGGGGCTGTTTCGCGCAAAAAGTTGGGAATATGACGCGGTTGTGCTGGACCTGATGCTACCCAAAATGAACGGGTGGCAACTGCTGGGCGCGCTTCGCCACGAAAAGAAAACCCCTGTGTTGATTCTTACCGCCCGGGATGCCGTATCCGACCGAGTGCGTGGCCTCGATTCGGGCGCCGACGATTATCTTGTCAAGCCATTTGAGCTGTCCGAACTTTTCGCGCGGTTGCGCGCTTTGATTCGCCGCTCCGCCGGGCAGGCTAACGCCGTGATTGAACTAGGTGATGTCGCGATCGATACCCGTTCGCGCATGGTCACCAGCCAAAAGCAGCCCGTGACGCTCACGGCTCGCGAATACGCCCTCGTCGAGCTGTTGGCCTTTCATCGCGATGAGGTGGTCACGCGCACGCAGATCTATGATCATCTGTTCGACGAAAATGACGACTCGCTTTCAAACCTGGTGGAAGTCCATATTTCCAACATTCGCCGAAAGCTGGGCAAGGATTTCATCGTGACGCGGCGCGGATTGGGGTATGTCGTTCATGGTTAGATCCATTCGGGCACGGCTGCAGATATGGTACGCGATCGTGCTCGTCGTCGTCATAGGCGGATTCGCGGGCGTGCTCTATTACCAGGTCCGCACCGATCGCTTGCGGCGAATCGACGCGCGTCTCGAAGCGGCGGTGCGCTATTTGGAAGCTACCGTTCGCAGTCTGCCCCCTCACGAGCTGATCGATGGCCCGCCTCCGGCCGGCGACGGCCCACCCCCACCCGAACGACCACCGTTTCGCAGACCCGGTCCGCCCCCTGGCCGTCGACCTCAACCGGACGACAGGCCCGAAAGATTTGGCGGAGAACCGCGTGAGAATGACTTTGAAGGCCCGCCCGATGGTCCGGGCGATCGTTTTGGAAGTCCTCCTAATGGACCTCCAGGGCGCCGTCCTCGAGTTACGATCGAACTACCAGGCTCGCTCTTGGATCAACCGCGTGAAGAGCCCGAAGACTGGCCTTACTTTGTGATTTGGCGCGCCAAAGGCAGCATCCTGGCCGCATCGTCGGGCCGGGTCGTCGGGCCGCGTCCCGATGCGCTCGCATATTCCTCTAGTGCCCCGCCAGGATTTCGATTTCAACCTCGCGGTCGGCGTGAAGCCTTTTTGACCGGCCCCGCCGGTACGCTCATCCTGGTTGGCAAGCCGATTGATCGCGAGCTGAGTGAGCTGCAAAACTTTGCCTGGCAGACCTTCGGAAGCGGCACTGCGGTTCTCGTCGTCGGATTGCTCGGCGGCTGGGTCATCTCGCGCAGCATTACGCGTCCCATTTCCGAGATTTCCAGAACGGCCTCTGCCATCTCGGCTTCGAATCTTTCGGGTCGAATCCACACCGCCGGAATCGATCTGGAACTGCTCGGCCTGGCGAACATCCTGAACGAAATGTTCACCCGACTCGAAGCGGCCTTTCTGCGGCAGTCGCGATTTACTTCGGACGCCTCGCACGAATTGCGCACTCCGCTGGCGATCATCCACTCGAACGTCGAGCTCGCCCTCTCGAAACCGCGCTCGGTCGATGAATATCGCCAAACTCTGACGGCCTGCCTGCGGGCATCCTCGCGCATGGCGTCTCTCGTCGATGGCTTGCTCACGCTGGCTCGGGCCGACGCCGGGCGGCTCGACTTGCTATTCAAACCGGTCGATCTTAGCCATATCGTCGAAGAAGTGATCGACCAGTATCGCCAGCTGGCTGAAAACGGCAAAGTTTCCCTTTCCGTCGAGGAGTCTAATTCGGCAATCGTCAACGGAGATGCGGTCTTTTTGGCACGGATTCTCGGCAACTTGCTCTCGAATGCGATCCGACATACGGCCGCCGGCGGACACGTGCAATTGTCACTGCGAGCGAACGCAGAATTCGCATCCATCGCGATCCAAGACAACGGCTGTGGAATCCCCTTGGAAGATCAGCCGCAGGTCTTCGAGCGGTTTTTTCGCGCCGACAAAGCGCGCTCACGCGCGCTCGGAGGCAATGGCCTGGGGCTGGCCATCTGCAAGTGCCTCGTTGAAGCTCATCGCGGCACGATCTCCTTCACGTCGATCCCGGACCGGGGCACTCGATTCGAAATACGGTTACCCCTCGGCACGCGAACCCATTCGGTGGGCACTGCGGCCCAAATCGCGCTCGACATCCCTCTCGAGAGCCAGCTGTCCGAGCCATCGTCTTTTCTTGAAAACCGTTCGTAACTGGCGTCCGAGTCGGTCCCGCGCAGGTTTTTCAATTCTTCAGGGGCTCTTAATACCACAGCGCTAAGTCAGAGTTGGTGAAGGCGGCGGAATCGGCGAAACTGGTGGTGGGCCGGAAGACCGGCTTTTTACCCATACCCAGGAGAACCAGG
>JAYVCO010000485.1:0-2656 GCA_043749935.1 Planctomycetia bacterium | reverse complement strand
GGAAAGCTTGGAAGGGTTTTCCTGGCCAACTGCCAGCGTAGAAATGGCAACCATCGCGAGTAAACAACCGCCCAGAGCGGCTCGATTTGCGTGCATGAGAACCTCGGGTTGGAATTTGGTCGGAATATCGAGCAAAGGAAAAGGAGGAAACAATCGGCCACCGGCAAGAATTACGAAGATCCTGGCCTAATTTGCTCGCTGGATCAAGGATACTTCGCCGGAAGGGTTCAGATCTTTGCCAGGCGATTCATCCGAGGCGCTCTGTTTGCGGAAGAGGAGAAACAGAACGATGAGCAGAATAATCGCCACCACGCCAAGAACCGCGCTGAAGATCAGGCTGAGGTCATTTTGTCGCCGGCGCCGTTTCATACTTTGTGCCAGCGGCGGCAAGGTTGTCTGGTGGACGCCGGTGGGGCTTCCTGGTCCGTTCTGTCCGGCAGCGCCCGGTACAAGATGACCTACGGGCAGCACCGGAACCGTTGGCACCGCTCCATTCGGAAAAGAAGCCGCGCCAGCGGATGCAACTTGCATCACACTAGAGGCCAGCGCCAAACCGGGCGCCGGCAGCCCCCCCAATTGTGGAAAAATTGCAGCGGCAGTACGCCAATCTGGCCATCCCGCGCGCCAAACAAGCGAGCTTGAGCCAACGCGTCCTTGGGCCAGCCAATCTCGCATGATTTCCCCCGATGCGGGCCCGAACTGACCACCCGTGGCCGGACGCACATACCACACAGCAGTTGGAGAGTCGCCAATCGGGTCGGCAAGCTTTGGGGGCAATGGAGGAGTAGCTTCTGAATTACTTGGTGCAGCCGGCGTCTTAAGCACCGCGACTTGGTCTAATGGTTGCTCGATGGCTGGGCTCGCGATGTCGGCCGAACTCTCGGCGGCGGCGCTGGACTCGTCCGACGGGTCGGCGGCGACGGGGCCTTCCGATGGCACAATGACACGTGCCCCGCACATCGGACAAATGGCCTTCTTCCCGCTCAGAAAGCTTTTGACGTTCAGTTTATGCCCATTGGGACATAAAAACTTGATGCCCATCTTCTTACCGGGATGGCCCTCTCGAGCGCCAGCATTTACGGGATAGCCCGCTTGGTCGACTAATTCGAAGCGCAAAGTCGCGCAGGCCAAAGTCTGGTCTATTATACTAGTGCGTAGACCGGTGGGAAGTTTCAGCAGCCAAGGGCTTTGCTGCGAGGACCCACCAAACGTATCGAAGCGGCGCAACGGCCCAAATCATCCGTACTGGCGGACTGAGCGGAATAATCCGGGCGGAACCCGCGAATCAAAGGGCAGGAATGCGGTTCCCGTCGACGGCAAGTGTGCAAAACTGGTAAATCCGTCAGAACAAGGTTTCCCCGGCAGAAACCCGCAGGGAAAATCGCGGTAATCTTGGGTGGGGAACTTGATTGTTCGTGGCGCCTAGTCGAAGCTATAGGTTCATCGATGATGGACCTGGATTCTTGAAATCGAGACTTGAGCAAAGGCGCGAAAGCGATGCAGCACCGCGATTCAGTCGGCCCATTGGAAATCTCTCTGGTCGGCGACCTGACAGACAACGAAGTCGAATTGACCGATAAATTGCTCGGAGTCGAACCCGGCGGCGAATGCACGCTGTACATCGACTCTCCGGGCGGCAGCCCCTATTGCGCCGTGTCGTTGATGACACTGATTCTGCTGCGCGGGTTGCGCGTTACGGGAATTGTCACCGGCGAATGTTCGTCCGCGGCCTTATGGCCATACGCGGCGTGCACGCGTCGCATGGTGACACCCTATAGCGTGCTGCTGTTTCATCCCATGAAATGGCAGAGCGAAGAGCACGTCGGCCTGGCTGAAGCGGCCGAATGGGCTCGGCATTTCGGCCATCTCGAAAAAGAGATGGACCATTTGCTGGCTGAGCTGTTTGGCCTGCCGGCTGTCGAGATGGACAAGTGGATCAATCCTGGCCGATACGTCTCGGGCCGAGAATTGTCCGATGCCGGCCTGGCCGAATTGATTGACTTGCGAAAGCTCAAGCTTTTTGAGTCCAACGGCGCTGCTCGTCGCCGCAAACGGGTCGCCAACTAACTTCACGATCGTTTGGTAGCAAAAACGCTCGTACGTTTAGTTGCGATAGCCCTCGTGGCAATTGCTACATGCTTTGCCGATTTCGCCGACTGCCGCGCGCGCGCGCTCAGGGTTCTTTTCCGCGACCGCTTCGCGCGCCGCCAAAGCTTGCGTCCGCATCTGACGTGCGAATTCGCGATAGGTGTCGTCCTCGGCAAACTCGTAACCGTCGCGCTGAATGATTTCGGCGATCGCGGCAATCAGTTGGGCTTCGTGCGAAAGCTTGTCGCCTCGGCGTAAGAACTCGCTGGCGCTGGCAGTCCAAGGGACGACCCGTTGATCGTGCGCTTGTTCCAACCGTTTCATCAGCGACGCTCGATCCGCAATCTTGCTCCAATTCGCATCCGAGCGAGACTCGGGCAGCGAAAGCGAGCCGCCGCGAACCAGGTTCTCCAAATCCTCGCTTCGCGTTTTTGCTTCGTGATAGGATGCATCGGTGCCGACTTTGCAATTCGCGGCAGCGCGAGCCAGTACATCGCGCAAGCCGGCTGCTTCCTGCTGCCAGCGGATCTTGCCGTCGTACTGTGCGTCGATGGCGAACAGAGCCGCT
>JAYVCO010000484.1:0-3745 GCA_043749935.1 Planctomycetia bacterium | reverse complement strand
CCGAAAGAAAACCAAAATCAACTGGACCTTCAACCGCAAAGACGCCAAACGAGTGTTCCCCGAACTATACAGGAAGCGACTTGCGAGATGATGTACTAGGAGGGCTATGGGAGCACAGTAACGAGGATGGATCATTCTAGCTGGCCAACGCCAATACCCCTTGTGTGCCTACTTCGCCTCCGCTTTCGCCGTACCCTCCTTCAACCGCCGCGCGCGCAGTTGATTCCCGTGGCTTTGGGGCGACTTGTCGGTCTCGTAGAGCTTGATCGCTTTATCGATCTCGCCGCTGGCTTCGTAACTGCGCGCGAGGTTGTAGCGGGCGGCGGGCGCCCAGGGGCCTTTGGGCGCGGCTTCTAGTACTCGCTTGTTAAAGAAATCGATCGCGGAAGGAAAATCTTGCTGCTCGAATGTGATCAGGCCCAGCCAGAAACTGGCGTCTTGCTTGCCGCGCTTCATCAGCACGGTCTGTGTGGCTTCGATCTTGGGCACGTCTTCCGGCCGGAACTTCTTGGCGTCGTCTCCCGACAATTTGTAGCTCTCGATCATCGCGTCCGCCGGGCGGGCTTCGAGCAGATATCTCTTGGCTCCCTTTTCGCCGTCGTACACGCCCTTGAAATACAACGAGCGGCCCTTCATCAGCGAGGGGATCACGCGAAAAATCATCATTTCGCGAGCAGCCGATTGCATCTCGGCCTCCGATCGTTTCGATTGCGCCAGCCAAAGCTCGAACGGATGCGGCCAGAGCTTTGCGTCGCTGACGTGCGATGCTTTTTTCACGCGCTCCACCAACTCGTCGCCGGGCGAGGTGAGCACCATCTTGTGCTTACCCGCCAACCGCGATTCGACCATTGCCATCCGGCGCGACAAGCTGCTGGGCGAGGCTTCGACGTAGGCCACGACATGCCGCAAGTCATCGCCAGTGATGGGATACTTATGGTCCTCGTCGAGATCGAGCGCACGCAACAGTTGCTCGTCGGTCACGACCTGCGAAAGCGTGGCCACGCCTTTGCCGCCGGGTCCAGGAATCGGCAGTCCCAGTCGGCAATCGAAGAGATATAATTCGCCGCCCGAGAGAAGCGCCGGAAGCCAGGGCCTAACATTCTTTCCGCTTTCATCTGCCAGGCCCAGCAGCAAGACGTCGAGCCCTTGCTGGCGCGCCAACAACAAAAAGATCCACGCGCGGTCGATCGCCTGCCCGCGGCCAAACAACAGCGTCTCGACCGGCGTGTGTTGATTGCCATCGGCCCGTGCCGCGTCGGGTTCGAGTTGAATGTTGCGCACCGTCCAATCGAACAACCGCTCGGCGACGGCCAGGTCCTCGAATTGATCGGCCCGTGCGTTTTTCGAAATGTCTCGCAGCCACACCGACTCTTGCAGATACCAGGCGTCTGGCAGCCGATAGTCCATGAAGTCCAGCCGCTTCACGACCGTCAAGTCGCGCAGATTCTCCGGCAACTCGGCCACAAGCGGGTCCGGCTGCCAACTCACGCTCGGTTTTTCCTGCTGATACCATTGATTGAGCCGATCGCAAATCAACGGCAGAATCTGCGTGAAGTCGAATTGTTCCAAGCGGTCCAGGTTGCTGACGACCGACTGGAACAGTTCGCCCTGCACGTTGGCCTGCGAGCGCGGGCCGCGGCGTTCGTCTTTGCTCTTGGCCGCCTCGCACCCAACGCTAACCAACAGGCTCAAGCCGGCGACAACCAGCGCGAGCGTTGCCAGCGAGATCGTAGTCAGACTGGATGATCGTTTTGAAAAAACCTCTCCGTCTCTCACGCTAAAGTCTCCACCGTTTCGCGAATCCGGATCAGCCGTCGCAACAGGTCGCCAAACTCCGACAGCGGCACCATATTGGGGCCGTCGCTGGGCGACGTGTCGGGGTCGGGATGCGTTTCGAAGAATAGTCCGTCGGCGCCGATCGCCGTAGCCGCACGGGCCAGCGGCTCGACCATCGCCCGATTGCCGCCCGTGGCTTTGCCCAATCCACCCGGCTCCTGCACGCTGTGCGTGGCATCGAACACGACTGGCACGCCGAGGGCCTGCATTTGTGGTATGGCACGCAGATCGTTCACGAGTCGCCCGTAGCCAAAAAAAGTGCCCCGCTCGCACACGAGGATATTACGGCAGCCGGCCGCTTCTAGTTTGCCCACGACGTGCTGCATGTCCGCGGGTGCCAAAAACTGGCCTTTTTTGACGTGAACCGCCCTGCCCGTCTGGGCCGCGGCCAAGAGCAAATCGGTCTGCCGGGCGAGAAATGCCGGGATCTGCAACAAATCGCAAACCTGGCCCGCCGGGGCCGCCTGGTCGGGCTCGTGAATGTCGGTCGTCGTGGCCAGCCCGGTTGCCTTTTTCACATGCTCCAAAATCTTCAATCCACTCTCCAGGCCCGGCCCTCGATAGGCGTCGAGACTCGTGCGGTTGGCCTTGTCGAACGAGGCTTTGAAAACGAGCGAAATGTTGAGCTGCTCGGCCAGGCCGCGCAGATGATCGGCAATGCGCAGCGTCAGTTCTTCCGTTTCGATCACGCACGGCCCGGCGATCACTAGCAGCCGCTGGCCTCGACCGCACGCGTGCTCTCCAATCGTGGCGGGGTTCTGTCGCACTTAGACGGCTCCGGCACTGCTGGTCGCGCTGGCCTGCAAGCCGAGCGCCAGAATCCGCGCGTACGGCGCGATCAGGGTCATGCGCTGCGGCAAGACCTCAACGTCGAGCGGCAAGAACCCACCAGGATCGCCGTCCAATTGATACGGCACCTGCTGGTCGGACTCGATGCGTACTCGCTTGACGACGGTCGTTTTGAAATCGGAGAGGCCCCGGTGGCGGCGCAGCGCGACAAAACCCAAATAGCGCAACGCGTGCCAGAACGACCCGTTGCCGAACGTGCAAACATTCAACAGCCCGTCGTTGCCGACTGCCTCGGGCGCGACTTCCAATCCGCCCGCATAGCAAGGCAAATTGACCATGAACGCCCAGCGCGCCGCGGACACGTGTGCTTCAACGTTCTGCGCCGGGTCGGCTTCGAAGCAGACTCGAAGTGCCGGATACTTGTAGCTGCGGAGCGAGTCGAGAATCGGCCGAGCCCAGGTCCAATAGCTGATATGTCCACCTTCGCGGCGCCGGTGCAACTGCTGAACGACGTCGGCATCGAACCCGCAGCCGACCATCAATAGGAAGATGCGGCCGTTCGCCTTGCCCGTGTCGAGTCGCACCGTAGCCCCTTCGATCAGCGTTTGCGTCATCGATTCGGGCTCACAGGCCAATTGAAAATAGTTGGCCAGCAAGTTGGCGGTTCCGCAAGGATAGACCGTGACGGGAATATCCGCGTGGGTCCGATTGACGATTTCGGCCATCGTGCCGTCGCCGCCCGCGCCCACCACGGCCCGCAACTGACCGGCGGCGTGATAGCGATCGGCCGTCTCCGCCAGCACCGACAGGTCGGTGACGATCTGCGCGGTTAGCCCCCGCGCGGCCAGGCAGTCGACGAGGTCCGAGATAGCCCGATCGCGCGACCGGGCGCCGGCGCGAGGATTAGCCACGATCAGCACACGATCTGCCGCTTGATTGACCACCGAAATTCGCGACCCCAAGAACCCCGCCTCTCCAGACAAACTTTTTCGAGCGGCGCGAGCCGCAATGTGTTCATCGTGAATGAAAATCGTACTGATGCCCCAACCGTCGATGGCCCAGATTTTAGAAGCCCCGGCGTCAATTAGATAGCAGCCGTCTCAAGCTGCCTACTTCACTC
>JAYVCO010000483.1:0-9175 GCA_043749935.1 Planctomycetia bacterium | reverse complement strand
ACGCCCGTGGCCTTTTCGAAAGCTCGGATGTTGCGACCCTCGCGGCCGATGATCCGGCCTTTCATTTCGTCGCTCGGGATGTCGACGGTGCTGGTCGTGGTTTCGGCGGTGTGCTTGGCGGCATAGCGTTGAATGCAAGTCAGCAGAATATCGCGCGATTTGGCGTCGACGATTTCGGCCATTTTCCGCTCGTGCTTCAAGACGATGGCGCCGGCCTCGTGTTGCAGCTCGTGTTCGAGCATTTCCATCAGCCGGCGAGTGGCTTCCTCGCGGCTCATGCCGCTTAGCGTGTGCAAGGTTTGGCGCTGCAGGTCGAGCAGGTTGGCCAATTCCTCGTTGCGGCGGTTTGTATCTTCGATTCTTTCGGCCAATTTGCGTTGCGTCGTTTCGACCATCTTTTCCTGGCGACGCAATTGGTCGATCTGCTGCTCGGTCGCATCCTGCCGCTTGTCCAGCAGCCGCTCGCGCTCGTGCAGTTCCTGGCGGAGCTTGGCCATTTCACGCTCGCCCTCAGCTTTCTGCTGAATGGCCAGCTCCTTGATTTCCAGCTCGGCCTCTTTGCGGCGGTTGGCGCTTTCGCGATCGGCGCGCGAAACGATTTCGCGAGCTTCGGTCTCCGCGTCTTTGCGGCGCAGGCGGTCAATCAGCTTGGTGCCCACGAAGGTCAACAAGACCAGAATGACGCACATGACGAAGACAATGATCGGGCTAATTTCCACGAATCTCTCCCCTCAAGTTGCCAGCCAATGCGTCAGAGGGCGCGGCCCGATCAGCGCAAAGTTTTTGCGCAAACCGCCGCGCGCTTTCGGAGAGAAAGAAGCTGCCCAAACTAGAGATCATTGTCGTCGTCGTGCCCGATGATCGACATTTCCGTCGGCTGACGTTTCTGTCGATTGGCGTGTCTATGGTGAGACACAGTCGATCAAGTGCGACGCGGACGGCGATCGTTGACGGAGACTTTGGCAGCGAGGACTAGATAAGTCTCGGGTCCCCAGGCCAGTCGCCGGGCGAACCAGAAGATGGAACGTAAGGGATCGTTAGCTCTTTCGAAAGTTCCGAGCTCGTAGCAAACGAGCCCGCCGGCACTTTCGGTCAAGGCATTATCCACGCACATCCATTCATGCGGCATCGCCGAGCGCAAAACGGCGCGCATCGCCCAGGGTTGGTCAGATCCCAACTCTCTGAAGACGGACGCCGGCTTGGCAACGGCTGGAGTCCTTGGCAGCCAGCCAAGGAGGTATCGCAAAATAACTAGGAAATACATCTTGTTGCGAACTCCCGCATGTCGCTTGTCTTATCACACGCTACAGAGCCGTCAAAAATCGCAGACCAATTCTGGCCAGCAACTCCCCTCCGGGATAGGTCCCGAAGGCGCTCTTTTGTAATTACAGGAAAAGGGGGAGCCAAGCTGGCGCGTACCCAACGCGACCCAGGACAAAATTTGTCCGGACAACGCGAGGCTAGCACGCAGCCTAACTGTTCCCTCATTTCTCGCTAACTTATCCTATCACAGTCTGGCTCGACTGCAACTAAATTTGGCTCTTTCTGGACGACGCTAAAACGCTATATTTCCAATACTTACAGCCAGCGGATCGCCGTCTGGATAAGCTAGAGGCTTTACTACGCGGGTCGAGCCTCTACGATTGCTATTCGCGGCCCGCAAATCGGCGCTTCCCCATTTGGCGGAATAATGTCCGCATTGCATTCGTTCGAGCAACAACTCGCAACCGCCTGGCCATTCGCCGACTGGCGAGACCTCTCGGTCGTGCTGGCCGTCTCTGGAGGGGCTGACAGTGTCGCGCTATTGCGGGCCATGCACGCGCTCAAGACCTCCGGGCCAGGCCGCCTGACGGTCGCCCACTTCAATCACCGCCTGCGTGGCGACGAATCGGAGGCGGACGAGCGGTTTGTCACGCGATTGTGCCAGCGGATTGGTCTGGAGTGCGTCGTAGGATATGCCGGCGCGACCGAGCTTCAGACCGTGGGTGACGGTTTGGAAGCCGCCGCCCGCGAAATCCGTTATCGGTCCTTGCAGCAGTCGGCCGAGCAAGCTGGCGCCCGATTTCTGGTCACCGCGCACACCGCCGACGACCAGACTGAGACTATCTTGCACCACGTTTTGCGCGGTACGGGCCTGGGTGGGTTGGCGGGCATGTCTCGCGCCCGGGCTCTGGGGCCGGCCGTGACCCTCATCCGCCCGCTGTTGGATGTTACTCGAAAAAACGTGCTGGACTATCTTGCTGCTGTCGATCAATCTTTCCGTCAAGACTCGACCAACTCCGACCGGCAATTCATGCGCAACCGCGTCCGGCACGAGCTATTGCCAATGCTCGAGCGAGATTACGCACCGGGCGTCCGCGAGTCGCTGTTGCGGTTGGGCACTTTGGCAGCCGACGCCCAACAGTTCATCGAAAGGGCAGCCGAAGAACTTTTGGAGCGCGTGCTCGTTGAACAAAGCGCCAACCGCGTAGCGCTCGATTGCCGTAAGTTAGCCGGAGCCAATCGGCACGTTGTGCGCGAAGCGTTGTTGTCCGTTTGGCGTCGCCAGGGGTGGCCCTTGCAGGCGATGGGCTTTACGCAATGGAGCCTGCTGGCCGATATGGCCCAGGCCGGACCGCGAGACTCGCCCGCCGCCAAGCAAGTATTCCCCGGAGCAATCACGGCGCAAAAACAAGGCGAACAGTTGGTGCTGTTCGCCTTGCTAGAATAAACATTCGGTTTATACGAATCGGTTACGCCTGATCCGCCCGAGAATCCTTGTAAACCGTTTCCTGGGCCGTCGGTCGATGGCTCGTTTCAACTTCCTTGCCGCCCGGGCCAATTTCGACCAGCTTGTAGCCGCCCGTCGCGCGGAAGTAAATCAACAGCAGCAAATATCCGACGGCCATCGTCGCCGGAATGGCCGCGGTGACCTTGAGTGCCTCTTCGCCACCATATTCGCTGGCTTGTTTCACCAGGTCGTATTCAGCGGGGTTTTTGGTCCGCAGCTCCTCGACTTTGGTGCCGTCGAAGCCGCTGACGGGCTCCAGGAACAAGAACTTGTCTGGCTTATCATTTTTCACTTCGGCATAAGCCGTCGGCGACGATTCCTCGAGCTTTGCTGAAGCGTTGACGTCTTGCGTGTAGCCGATGCCCGGCCCGCCGAGCAGGCCGGCCGAGAGCATGCCGACTCCGCCCATGGCACCCATCGCCAGTGCACCGCCCTTGGGAAATCGTTCGCCGACCACGCCCAACATCGTGGGCCACAGAAACGTCTTGCCCACGCCATACACCGTGGCCGCCACCAGCAGCGACCAGCCCGCGTCGCCGGCCAGCACGATGCCCATCGAGTAGAGCCCGGCGCATCCCAACAATGCGCTGACAAACAACAATCCCAGCGGGTTGATGTGTTCGACGATCGGTCCGGCAAAGAATCGCAGCACGAACATCAGCCCGGCCGTGTAGACCAACAGTAGCACGCTATCGATGCCGATGGCTTCGAGCTTGGGCTGCGTGATGTTCGTGATCCAACTATCGGTCCCCAGCTCGACGTAGCCCACCAAGGCGTGCAAGAACAATAAAAACAACAGCACGGGTGCGGCAAACTCTGCCAGCATTTCGCCAAACTTGACGCCGGCGGCACGCGCCTCGGAAATGGGGAACTTCTCTTTGATCACGATCGACCCGTACCACAGCGTGGGGACGAGAAAGAACATCATCGGAATTTCCCAGCGCAAGTGTTGGACTTTGGCCGTTTCGCCCACGAAGCCGAAGGCCAACAAGCCGCCGAGAATCAATCCGCCCGGCCAGCCCGCGTGCAAGATGTTGAGATAGTGTGTTTTTTGTTTCGGATAGAGCGTCGCGACCAACGGATTGATGGCAGCTTCGCACATTCCATTGGCCAACGAGAACATGAACATTCCGACGAACAAGCACCAATACGTCATGTCCTTGCCTGAGGCCTCGAAGACCGGAGTCGCGGCCAAAGTGACGGCGGCCGAGGAGACGTGCAGCAGAAACGCTCCGATCAACAGCAGTTTGTATCCGACGCGGTCGGCAAACAGGCTGAAGCCGATGATCGTGAAGGCCATGCCGGTCAGTCCGCCGCCAGTGATGGTGCCCAACTCGGTTTTGGTGAAACCGAAGGCTACCTCCCACTCGCCTAAGACCTTGCCGCGAACGGCAAAACCCATGCCTGCCGCAATAAGGGTCAAGAAACTGGCCCAGAAGATTTTGCCATTCGATTGCATTGCCGGTTGTCTCCCACGAAAAGTTGGCTGTCGTGTGGCTGCTTGCATTCCGCCCAGAACGCTCATCGAGCCGCACGCGGAATTTCCGAGTATACAGGGACGGTTGGGCAAGTAAACCAATGCGAGGTGCACATTTAGGGCAATTTCCGCCAGTTCACTCGAGCTCCGCTGGCAAAACGCGATTGCGCGGCATCAATTGCCCAGCTTAGCACTGAGATAGCGTCCCAAGGCTGCCTTGACCCCCACTCTCCTTCGCACGTACCATTTGCCACCCCAGTGGCCTCGCCAACGCGCTCAACAGCCCACTCATGCCCCGACTTACGGCCAATCACACCATCTGGTTTTTGATCCTATTCGTTGCCCTGACGGCGCGACTGGCTGCCGGCGCGTGGTGGCAATCGCGACTGACCGAGGGGCAACGGTTTTTCTTCGGCGATAGCCTCAGCTATTGGACGCTCGGCAAAGCGATTGCGCATGGCGAGCCTTATGACTATCCCACGCCTGACAGCCACGTGTTTCGCGCGCCCGGATATCCCCTGCTACTGGCCGGATGCTTTCGATTGTTCGGAGACGACGCGCCTATGATGGCAGCGCGCGCGCTGAGTGCCGTGATGGGCACGATCGCCGTGGGCGTGGCCGGCTGGTGGGCGACGCAACTGTTCGACGAGCGGGCCGGCCGCTGGGCCGGGTGGATCGCCGCGCTTTACCCGGGCGCGGTTTCGATGGGAGCCTTCGTGCTCAGCGACGCGCCATTTTGCCCTTTCATGTTGCTACAACTAGCGCTTTGGAGCCTGGCGTGGCGCGCGAAATCGGCAAAGTCCGCAATCGCCTTGGCCCTTGCAGGAGGAATTGTCGGGGCCGTGGCCACTTTGATCCGCCCGAGCTGGCTGTTGTTTACACCTCTGGCGATTGTCGCCGGATTACTTCTCGACAAGCATCGCTCCCGGCAGTTCCTAATGAGCACAGCGATGTGCGTGGTATTTGCCGCGGCTATGCTCCCCTGGTGGATTCGCAACGCCCAGATCACGGGCCATTTCGTTCCGACCACGCTGCAAGTCGGCGCCAGCCTTTACGACGGACTGAATCCGGCCGCGGATGGCAGTAGCAACATGGACTTTGTGGCGGGATTCGAAGCTCAAGAGCATGCCGCCGATGCCGCGGCCGGCGCCGAGACGTTCGAATACCGGTTGGATCGCCGATTGGCCAGCGCCGCGGTCGATTGGGCTCGGGCCAATCCGGGCCGCGTGTTCGAGTTGGCATGGATCAAGTTTTTGCGGACCTGGAATGTCTGGCCCAACGAGCCGGCATTTCGCTCGTGGCCCGTGCGGATGGTTGTCTTGCTCACGTATGCGCCGCTGCTGGTTTTGAGCCTGGTCGGCGCTTGGCGATTCACTCGCAACGGCTGGCCATACGTGCTGGCCTGGATGCCGGCAGTTTATTTCACTCTCTTGCACGTGGTGTTCGTCGGCTCGTTGCGTTATCGCGAGCCGGCGATGTTGGCGCTGGTCGTGTTGGCTGCGGGCGTGTTGGCCGGTTCGAGGCCGAGCTCGGTTTCCGTCGCCCCGCTGACTCGTCTTGACTGACGATTTTGAAAGGCCGAATTAGCAAAAAGTACGGCCAGGGATTGGCCGCCAACAACGTCGCTGAAGGAACGGTTCCATCATCAAGCCCTGCGTCAACCTTTGTTGGTTCTTCTTCAAGTGGGGCTGCGCGCTCGCCATTGTCGCTACGCTCGTGGCGACGCCGTTCTATTACCGCAAGATCTTTTATCGAGTCGAGGAGGAAATTCGCCTCCGCGTGGAAGCCAAAATTGCCGAGCAAATGCCCCATTTGCAAGTGCGGGTACGATCGGTGCATCTCAGCGGCGAGGGCATCGAAATACGCGGGCTGTCGATTTCCGAGCGCGACGCCCAGGGGCCACAGCCCGAGTTGATCTATGTCGATGAAATGTTCCTGGCGTGCAGCACGAGTCCGCAAGAGTTCATTGCTGGCGAGCCGGTCGTGACGAGTGTCATACTGCGCCACCCCATTGCTCGGGCCACGCGCCGGCCCGACGGCAGCTTTAGCATCGGCAAACTTTTTCCGCTTCCCAAGCCCGAGGGCGTGGCGCCTCCGGCCACGATCGAAGACGGGATCGTCGAGATCTTCGATCCGCTCAAGAATCCTTCCAGCACTTTCACGCTGCGCGAAATCAATCTTTCGATCAAACCGCCAGACCCCACGCGTCAGAATCGCCTGTTACTAGACGTCGAGGGTTCACTGGCCGCCGACCATGTCCAGCGCGTCGAAGTGGCCGGTACGATCGATCCCGAAACACAACAATGGGCCTTCAGTGGCATCGTCGACGGCCTTGAAGTTTCGCCCGAACTACGCGGCGCGCTGCCCGAGCAAATCTCGAACCCGATGGAATCGCTGGCTTCGCTGCGGGCACCGGCCAGATTGACGTTCAAGTCAGCGTGTTCGAACGCCAACGAGCCGCCGCAATTCGAAATCAATGGCAGCGTTTCTCGCGGTCGCATCGACGATCCCCTGCTCCCCTTCCCTCTGATCGATTTACAGGCGAATTTTCATTGCGACAACTCGGGCTTTCAGGTCAGCGATCTTTCGACTCGCCACGGCCAGACCGTGTTCGAGGTTTCGCAATTGGACCGCCAGGGATACGAGCACAACAGCCCTTTGACTCTGCAAGCCAGCGGCAAGCAAGTGCGTCTCGATCGGAACCTGGGCAATGCAATCCCCGATCCGTGGCGCATCGACTATCGCAACTACGATCCTGACGGCGAAGTGAACTTGGAATGCAAGCTTCAATTCGACGGCACGCGCTGGAAGCCTTGGGTGCGGTTGACATGCTTGTCGAACGTCTCGTTCAGTTGCCATAAGTTCCCCTATCGGCTCGAGCATACGCAAGGGACGCTCACGTTGGACGGCAACAAAGCGGATGTTGAATTGGTCTCTTACAGCGGCGCCCAGCCAGTGACGCTGAAAGGCAAGTTTCGAGATCCGGGGCCAAGCTTCACCGGCCAGATCGAAATACGCGGCGACAAGATTCCGTTCGACGAAAAGTTGTTCGCCGCGATGATGGTCAAGCCCAAGGCTCACGAGACGATTCGCTCGCTGCACCCGCAGGGCACTTTTAATTTCAAAACCACGTTGTGGCGCGACGATCCGCGAGTCCGCGAGATCCACCAGGTCGCCGAAATGACCGTGAATCGCTGCTCGATGAACTACGAGAAGTTTCCCTATCCGCTCACCAACCTCGAGGGAACGTTCATTCTGCACGATGGCCAGTGGGAATTTCGAGAACTCGTGGCCAGCAACGGCACCAGTAGTGTCCGCTGTCCGAAAGGGCACCTGAAGACTTCGCCGACCCACGACGAGTTGTCGATGGTGATCCATTCCGAGAATATTCCGCTGGGCGAAGATTTGCGCAAGGCACTGCGCCCGAACGAGCAGCAGCTTTGGGACTCGCTGCAGCCGCGCGGCAGCGTGAACTTTCAGGTCGGGCTCGGCTACGACTCGCGCACCAAGAAGACCGCGATCGATCTGCGCGTCTATCCGCGCGAAGATGCGACTTCGATCGGGACGTCGATCGAGCCCGTCGCGTTTCCCTATCGCATGGAAAAACTCAGGGGCTGTATTCACTATCGCGATGGGCATGTCGACTTGGAACAGTTGAAAGCGGACCATGGCACCACGCACATGACAACGGACGGCTCGTGCGATTTCTTGGCCGATGGAAGTTGGCGATTGCAATTGAAAGGTCTGGACGTCGAGCGCTTTCGTCTACAAGGAGCCGACCAAGACCTGGTCGCCGCGCTGCCCGATGCTCTGCGCCGCTCGATTGCCGAACTGCGGCCTACCGGTACGATGAAATTGAAAGGCAATTTGGATTTCGACAAACGGAGCCCGACATCGGCGTTGAAGACCAATTGGGATATCGACCTCTACCTTAATCAAGGCGACTTGCAAGTCGGTCCGAAACTGGAGCATGTTTTCGGGCGAGTGCATCTTACCGGCGGCTCCGACGGCTCGCGTTATTCCAGCGGCGGCAATCTGTTTTTCGACAGCCTGTCCTATAAGAATTTCCAATTCACCGAAGTGTTTGGCCCCATCTGGTTCAATAACGAGCACTTCTATCTCGGAGCGCTACCTCAGGGCGTTTCCAACCAACCGCCTGGCCATCTGACCGCCAAACTATTCGGCGGCGTCGTTGCCGGCGACTGCCATGTCCAACTCGGCAACCTGCCCCAGTATCAATTGGCGGCCTCGATTTCCGCGGCCGATTTGGGCCAGTTCGCACGAGAGAATCTGGCCAACCAGAAGCTCAACGGCAAAGTGCTGGCCAACATCAATCTGCGCGGTAGCCGTGGATCGCACAATTTGTATGGCACGGGAGACATCCATCTCACCGAGGCCGACATCTACGAGCTGCCCGTCACCGTGGCGCTGCTAAAAATCGTCCGCGCCAAGCGACCCGACTCCACTGCCTTCACGCAAAGCGATATTCAGTTCGAGATCAAGGGAGAGCACGTAGAATTGAAGCAGATCGATCTGCGCGGAGACGCGGTCAGCCTGTTGGGTACGGGCGAAGTGACGCTGGACTCGATGACAAACCCCATCAATCTGGAATTCAGCACGACCGTCGGGCGAGGAAACATTCCCCTGCTTTCTGGCATGTTCGACCTGGCTGGCCAACAGATCATGAAGATTCACGTCGAAGGCAGCCTGGATCATCCCAAGACCCGCACCGACGCTTTTCCCGTGGCAACCCAAGCCCTGGATCGCCTGCGGACCGATTATGACGGACAGAGACTCTTTCCGCCTTCAGGAGGAATCATGCAAACCCTGTCGCCGCGTCGATAGCAACCATGGGGCAGTGCGACTGTGAGTTCTCTGCATAAGGCTCGGGAGAAGTTTGCGGATGAGCGTCGGGTCATTAGATGGAG
>JAYVCO010000482.1:0-7006 GCA_043749935.1 Planctomycetia bacterium | reverse complement strand
CAACAACTACGTGACTCGTTGGAAGACGTCTATCGCAAGTACTACAAGGTGCCGGCGATCACGGTCACGCCGATCAAAGTGGACACCAAGCTGGAAGATCTTCGCTACACGGTGGGCGGTCGATCAGGCTTCGGTGGCCAGGTGCGCTCGGGCAAGGTTACGCCCGAAGGAACGGTGCAGTTGCCGGCCGTCGGCTCGGTGCCGGCACAAGGCTTGACGCTCGACGAATTCCGACAGGAGCTCGAACAGCGCTTCAATGAGGTCATTCCCGGCATCGAAGTCATGCCTGTCTTGACGGTTCGGGCGCCGCGGTTCGTGTATGTGCTGGGCGAAGTGAAGAATCCGGGCCGCTATTCGCTGGACGCGCCAACCACGGTCATGCAAGCCATGGCGATGGCCGGCAGTTGGAACAACGGTGCACACCTGACTCAAATCGTGGTGTTTCGCCGGGCCGACGACTGGCGATTGATCGCTACCGTGCTCGATCTGCGTGCGGCCCTGTTGGGACGCCGCGCCTGCCCCGGCAGCGAAATCTGGGTCAGCGACGCCGACTTGATCATCGTGCCCAAATCCAAGATCTTGCGAGCCGACAACATCATCGAACTGGCGTTCACCAAGGGGCTCTACGGCATCTTTCCGTTCAGCGGGTCGGTCTCGTTTACCAACCTGACGACGCTGACCCACTAAAGCCTTTTTGCCTCACCAATTTTGCCGCTCGGCCAAATCGGCGACCGTCACTCAAGCCAAACTCTCTCTGGCTTAGCCGAAATATCGGTTCGCGGGTAGGCGATTTTTCATCAGACCGTGTTTTTTGGGCCGAACGCTGGTCAGGCGGCGCCCAGCGGTCTATCTTATTGGCGCGTGGAACGTCGACCTCGGCATGCCTCCGAGAGCCTTACTCCGCGTATCGCGACAGCGTTCCAAAACATCTTCGATCGATCACCTTGGGAGCAATCTACGATGAATTTGAGAATCAGTGCTAGGCTATTGCTGACGTGCGGTGTTCTTTGCGGGATCCTAATGGGCGCAGCAGTTCGCGCGGACGACAAAGGTCCCACGACGGTGCAACCCGTCCCGCGCGATGGCGGCTGGATGCAGCGGCACGAAAGCTTCAACAAGCGCGTTGCCGAAGGGGACGTCGGTTTGCTGTTGATCGGCGACTCGATCACGCAGGGCTGGGAAGGCGCCGGCAAAGACGTGTGGGCCAAATACTATACTCCACGCAAGGCCGTGAACCTGGGCATTGGCGGCGACCGCACGCAACACGTGTTGTGGAGACTCGACCACGGCAACGTCGAGGGCATCAAGCCTAAACTGGCCGTGCTAATGATCGGCACGAATAATTCCAACGGCACCGACAATACCGCCGAAGAAATCGCTGCCGGCACCGAGACGATCGTCAAGAAGCTACGCGCGAAACTGCCGCAAACGAAAGTCCTGATCTTGGCGATTTTCCCACGCGGCGAGAAGCAGAATCCCCAGCGTGAAAAGAACGCCAAGGCCAGCGAACTGGCGGCCAAGAGCGCCGACAACCAAATGGTCTACTTCCTGGATATCGGCAAGGATTTTCTGACGCCAGACGGGACGCTGACGAAAGAAATCATGCCCGACTACTTGCACCTGAGCCCCGCCGGGTATGAGATTTGGGCCAAGTCGATCGAGCCCAAGGTCAAGGAATTGATGGGCGAATAATTGCCGCAAGACAATCGCAAACGCGGGATTCCGCGGGCCAAACTGGCCTGTGTGTATCCCGCGTTTTTTTGCGCACGAGAGTTGCGATTGGCTACCGGCCAGTAGTCTGACGAAACCAGGCCACGAAGTCTCGGACGCCGTCGGGCAGTGAAATCTTCGGCAGATACCCGAGCAGCCGCTGCGCCTTGGTCAGATCCGCGAAGGTAATGGGCATGTCACCTGCAAACGGCTCGCGCTGATCGATCACGGCTTTTCGCCCAAGTGCGTCTTCGAGCAAGACGATCAGGTCTCGAATCGCAACGGGCTCATGGTGGCCCAGATTGATCGTTTGGCCACAAATGGACTGCGTGTGGAGCGCCGACAGGAGTCCCTCGCAAATGTCGCTGACGTGCGTGAAATCGCGGCGAATCGAACCGTCGCCATAAAGCGGAACTGGCAGCCCCTGGGCAATCGATTCGGCGAAGACTCGAATTGCCAGATCGGGTCGCACTCGCGGGCCATAAACGCTAAACGGGCGTATGCACACCACCGGTACTTGATGCAACTGATGGTAGGTGAGGCCCAACAACTCGGCTGCGCGTTTGGTGGCGCCATAGGGGCTCAACGGAGTACCTAGTGGAGCATCCTCCTGAAACGGCACGCTGGCGCCTTGGCCGTACACCGTGGACGACGAAATGAACAAGAACATTTCGACAGGGCAAGCCCGCGCTGCTTCCAGCAAGCACAACGTCCCGCGAACGTTCGTCTCCTCGTAGCAAAAGGGATTGGCGATACTCGCCCGCACGCCGGCATACGCTCCCAAATGCACGATCTGCCGCACTTTGTGCTCGGCCAGCAGTTTGCGCATGGCGGCAGGGTCGCAAAACGACGCTTCGACAATCCGGACACGCGGATCGGCGGCAAACAGAGCGGCGTTGGTTCGCTTTAGCGCAGGGTCGTAGTAGTCGTTGAAATCATCGAGACAAACAACATGGACGCCCGGCTCGCGCGCGAGAAGCAACTGAATGAAGTGGCTGCCGATAAATCCGGCGCCGCCGGTCACCAAAACATTCATGTTGCGTTTCACCTCGACACTGCTTCGGCCCGTTCAACCTGAGCTAAACCAATTCCTGGCTCCCAGCGAGGAAATCACGCGCAGCGCCGCCCAGGCCTCCTTGGAGTCGATCTTCGACACGCCGCGCTGCCGATCGGCGAAGGTGATTGGGGTTTCAACGATTCGCGCTCCCAATCGCTTCAAATGCCAGAGAATCTCCTCTTGAAACGAATAGCCGCGCGAACGGACCAAGTCAAAATCGAACTGCGACAACAATGATGTTCGATAGCAGCGAAATGCGCCGCTACAGTCCTTGGCCTTCAGGCCTAGCAAACAACGGGCATACGCGTTCACGCCGCGACTCATCAAGTATCGCTTGAGCGGCCAGCCCTCGATGGCACCGCCGGCGACATACCGCGAGCCAATCGTTACGTCAGCAGCGGGAGTTCCGTCGGCGTTCTCCATGCCGGCCAACAAGGCCGGCAAGTGACGCGGGTGATGGCTGAAATCGGCATCCATGTTCAACACATAACGATATTCGTGTTCGATGGCATACTTCATGCCGGCAATCGTGGCCGTGCCCAATCCAAGTTTTCCGCCGCGATGCAAACAGTGGAGCCGCGGTTCGACCGCCGCTTTTTCGTCGCACCAACTGCCAGTGCCATCGGGCGAATTGTCGTCGACGACCAGGATGTCCACATCGGCCATGTCCGTGAAGATTTCGTCCACGAGGCGTGGAAGATTCTCGATCTCGTTGTAGGTGGCCAATATGACCAATGTTTGATTGTTGGTGGCCATGCGCGACATACGTCCGGGCACAATGCGGTGTATTTTATGAGAATTTGATCAGACCAGGCGCTGCGAAGCAGGCAAAACCCCCGAACCTTCGCCCGTGGGACGCGTCTCTCGCCTGTTCGACGCGGAGATCTCCATTTACAATCTAGCTTGTAGCTCCCGCCCGCAAAATTCCCCATTTCAGATAGTGTTCTCGATGAGCGTTTCGTCGGAAATCGCCGCAGCCCCCGGCTCCTCCGGCCCGCGACAGACGATTTCAACGCCGATTCGCGAAGATCACGTCTACGGATATGCGTTTTGGTGCGCCTATGTCTCGAACACGGCGTTGATGGTAGCGATCTCGCTGATGTATCGGTATGCCGATTTTGTTCTTTACCTTGACGGCACCGAGTGGACTGTTGGCAGAATCGTGGGCGTGGGCATGGTCGGCAGCCTGGTCATGCGATTTTTTCAAGGCTTTGGCATCGATCATTTCGGCCCACGCCGGATTTGGCTCTGGTCCATGGCCGGTTTCGTCTTGAGCCTGCTGGGCCACGTGTTTGTCACCAGCGCCAGCGGTCCGAACCTCTATCTATTACGAATTCTTTACAGCACCAGCGTCGCCGGGGCCTTTGGCGCATCGATCACCAGCGTTTCCCGCAGCTTGCCCTTGGCACGCATGGCCGAGGTCATTGGCTCGCTCGGCACTTCCGGCTTTATTGCCATGGCCCTGGGTCCGCAGTTGGGAGATTTCCTGTGCGGTCACAACACGATCACGCGTTCTGATCTTGATACGATGTTTTACGTGGCCGCCGGATTGGGCGCGCTATCGCTTGCATGCGCGGAACTGGCCACCCGCGGGCAACTTCCGCCCCGCAGGCGCCGCAAGCCGCACCTGCTCTGGCTGCTACGCCGTTATCATCCCGGCAGTGTGTTGACTCTCGGCGTCGTCATGGGAATCGGTCTGGTGCTGCCAACTACGTTTCTGCCGACCTACATCAAGGAACTGGGGATTCCTCGGACCGGCTCGTTCTTTCTGGTCTATGCCGGCACCGCGTTCATCGCTCGGCTTAGCACGCGCCGATTTCCAGAGCTCGTTGGAGTGCGACCGATGATCTTCATTGGCCTGGCGGCGATGGTCATCAGCCTGCTGTGCTATTTACCTGTGCAAAGCGAGTGGGGCCTAATGCTGCCGGGCGTGTTTGCCGGAATCTCGCATGCCGTGCTGTTTCCGTCCGTCACAGCCCAAGGCAGCTCCGCCTTCCCCAACCGCTACCGAGGGCTCGGCACCACGGTCATGCTGGCGATGCTCGACATCGGCACACTCCTTGGCGCGCCGCTAATCGGCGGAATGGTGCAATATAGCAAATCCGTCGATTTACCCCCGTACGCCACCACATTCGTTGTGCTTAGCACGGGCACGGTACTAGCTGGCATTTTCTACGCACTGACGAGCCGGAGGTAAGCCATGCCCAAAGGCGACGATCGTTCCTACAACGACCATGCGTACCGCGACAACCTGGCCTACATTCACGACGTAGGATTCGGCGGTTTCGCCAAGAGCGCCGCCCCCTGGTTGCTCGAGCTCCTGCAAAAACAAGTTCAGGTCCGGGAACTCGTGATTGACCTCGGCTGCGGTAGCGGGATTTGGGCCCAGGCACTGTCCGGGGCCGGATATCCAGTATTGGGTTACGATCAGTCTCCGGCCATGGTTGCAATTGCTCGCTCGCGGGTGCCCGAGGCTGAGTTCCGGGTCAATTCGTTCCTAAGGGCCGAATTGCCGGCTTGCACGGCGGTCACTGCGCTGGGCGAAGTCTTCAACTATTTATTCGACAAGCAGAACACGACACAAAGTTTGCAAAAGCTCTTTCGCAGAATCCACAAGGCGCTGCTGCCGGGGGGCTTGCTGGTGTTTGACGTGGCACTTCCGGGCCGGGTTCCCGGTGGCCAGCGTCGCGGCTTTAGCGAGGGGGAGGACTGGGCTTGCTTGTTCGAAGCGGAAGAAGATCCTGCACGGCGGATGCTGACGCGCCGTATCACAAGCTTTCGCAAAGTCGGTCAGCATTACCGGCGCGATTTCGAGGTTCATCGCCTCAGGCTCTATGACTGCGCTGAATTGGCCGCCCAGCTGCGAGCGATCGGCTTTCGGGTCCGCCGGTTGACCAGTTATGGGTCCGCCGTTTTCCCGCCCGGATACGCAGGTTTTATCGCCCGCAAAGGGTAGGTTCCGCCCGGCGCGAAACTCTCGCGAAAGTCTTATGCCGTGACGATGCTGCGATAGTAGTCGATCGAACGGCGGAGGCCCTCTTCGAATCCAACTTTCGGCTCGTAGGCCAGATGCTCGCGAGCCAGAGTGATGTCGGCCAGGCTTTCGCGCACGTCGCCAACTCTCGGCGGCGCGTGGATGGGACGCACGTTCGTGCCGAGCAATTGATTCAAAATGTCAATCAACTCCAGCAAGCTGGTACTGCGGCCGTTGGCCACGTTGATCGTACGGCCAGCTACCTGCTTAGCGTCGGCGGCCAATAGATTTCCATGCACGACGTTCGCGACATACGTGAAATCTCGCGACTGGTTCCCGTCTCCGTAAATAGTTGGCTGCTGACCGCGGAGCATGGCCGTAATGAATAGCGGAATGACGGCCGAGTATTGGCTATGTGGATCTTGCCGGGGTCCAAAAACATTGAAATAACGAATCGAAACGGCCTCGAATCCATAAGTTGCCGCGAACGCCGCGCAGTACTGTTCGCCAGCCAACTTGGCCGCGCCGTATGGCGAAATCGGCGAAGGCAGATCCGTTTCACGTTTCGAGGAAGTGGGTTGGTCGCCGTAGGCACTGCTCGAAGCCGCGTAGACCAACCGTCTCACACCCGCCTTGCGGGCCGCGTCGAGCACGGTGAGCGTACCCGTCACGCAAGCAGCATTCGTGTCCAGCGGCTGCTCGATGCTACGCGGCACGGAGGCCAGAGCCGCTTCGTGGAAAATACAGTCGACCCCTTTCACCGCGGCGGCAACCACGGACACATCGGTGACATTGCCCTTGATGAACTCAATCTGCTTTCCCAGATGTTCGAGGTTGCTCAAGTGGCCGGTACATAGGTCATCCAGCACGCGCACTCTGTCGCCGCGCGTGACCAGAGCTTCGGCAATATGCGATCCGATAAAGCCAGCGCCGCCGGTCACCAAAAACGTCCGCATCGTGAAAATCCCTTGGGAGGTCGAGCCGATTGCTTAGTAAGCTTAGTACGCAGATTCTATGCGCACTCTCAAACGATCTCAATCGTCGGCAACTACGCAACCGAGTACATTGGCCCCCCCGGCCCGCAAATCGTTGACGGCCACGCTGGCCTCTTGCCGCCGGGTTTGGCGGCGCGAAATGACGAGATAAACCCCGTCGCAACGGCTCGCCAGCCAGCGGGTTTCGGGTTCCTGGGCGTCGCCGGCACCGATCAAGACCACTCGATATTTAGGCCGCAAAGCGCCCCAACCAAAATCGGCGCGCTCGAA
>JAYVCO010000481.1:0-10090 GCA_043749935.1 Planctomycetia bacterium | reverse complement strand
AATGACGGCAAGTTTCTCGCGACGGGCGGCGAGTGGGGCGATATTCGCGTCTGGGATATGGGCGATTGGACTTGCCATCAAACAATCCAGCAGGAGGGGCAAATCTGTCAGCTCAGCTTTTCGCCTGACGACACGGTTCTTTCGGCCATCTCGGCTGATGGCGCTCATTTGACCCAGCACCGATTTGAGTGGCGCAGTGACGTTGCGGTCGCGCAGCCAGAAGAACGTGGAAAGAAGATTGCAGAACCGCGGTATCTCAAGACATCGTTGCTGCTGACGCTCGACGGAAAGTACCGCGTCACCGCCACCAAGAAGTATTCCACTGAGTCCTTCATACACCTCCAAGCGGTGTCCACAACGGGTGCGAGTCGGGTCGTAGCCGAAGTCCAGTTTCCTAGTGTATGGGACGATACGCTCAACTTGGCGATTGCTCCCGACGGCGGGCAGGTCGCAATAGCGTCGGGCGATGTGCGATTAGGAATCTATAGTCTGCCTGATTTGAAGATGACAAAGGAGTTTCATTTTCCTTGTCGCGCAAGGCGGGGCGAGCGCATTTCGGCGCTGGCCTATTCGCCGGACGGCGAGTGGTTGGCGGCAGCTCAGGGCATGCGCCCGACCCCGCGCTTGTTCCGCCCAGAAACTGGCGAAGAGGTGATGCCTTACGAAGGGCATGGCGATTACCCGGTCGATCTGCGATTTTTGCCCGATGGCACAACACTGCGGAGCATAGGCAAGGACGCCACTGTGTGTATTTGGGATGCTGCCACCTTGAAGATGCTCCGACGGAGTTCATTGCCTGCCGGACGACTTGCGGCCAGCATTCGACCTTCGGACGGCCAGTATGTTCTGTGTCCGCTTAGCCGCGACCCGAAGGAACCCATTCAGGTCATTGACTTGGACACCGGGAAAGTCATGTGTGAGGTGAAATTGCCGGTCATGTGGGATCACTTCGCAGCGAGTGGCTTCCACGTGGCAAGTGCCGGGCCGGTCTATTGGCTCAACGATCAAGAGGCGTTATGCACGGGTTTGTTTCAGGGAAACGATTCGGAGACCGGTGTTCACTGGTGGCGATTCAACTATCGAACTGGAAAGATCGTTAGCGAAGGGTCGGGCGATAACGACATGCTGAACTCGATTTGGTTTGGTAAGCCAGAATTGACAGAGGATGGAAGATACCTCTTCCGCATCCACGGGAGCGGCAAAGGTAGATGGGGAACCCTCAGAGGCGAACGGATCGACACCGCCACGATGATGTTGCAGAAGTTGGATAAGGTTAAGGCTGACCGCGAGCCCAACGGAAACTTCGGGTTGGTCCCCGGCGGCAAGTATTTCCACATCGGATCGCACATTTTTGACCGGCAAACGTTGAAGTTGGTGGCTGCAAGGGACTTCCCTGGCTACACCCTGAGCACGATCGCGTTCAGCCCTGACGGTGCTCGCTACGCCGCTGTGTCAGCTGAATCGCATGAGTTTTCTTGGTACAAGACGCACCCGTCTGTCGTTCGCGTCCATGAGACACTTACGGGAAAATCGCTGTTAGCATTTTCACCTTCGGCCGCTGTTTCCCGACTTGCCTTCTCCGCTGACGGTCAACGCGTGGCAACGGCGAATGACGATGGCACGATTGAGGTGCGAGACGTGCCCTTTCCCTCAGCACAGTAAAGGGACGGGAATTATCTGTTTCGTAGCCCGTCGAACTGATGACTGTCATCGACGTTCGCAAACGGCAGTTGGTGGCTGCCTCGCCGACGCGCGTGACCGTTTGACCCTGGTGCCCCGTCCCGGACCTTCTTGACGCCCGAATCACAACGGCACAATGGCCGTAATTTGAGCGTCAAGAAGGTATGCCGCGTCTACCCCTTACCGATCCCGGGCGGCGCACAACTTGACCTCCTCGATACATTAAACGCTAATCGCCAGCAGCAACGCCGTCTCATTTACTCATGTGGGCGTGGGTCTCCAGTAATTCGACGATTTTTTGCATTCAATGGATCGAACGCGACTAAAGTCGCTCACCCTACCAACTGGCGCAAGTGAAAGTGGAACTTTCCGAGCTTGCCGCCGTAGTTGCCCGCCGGTGATGGCGATCACTCGCTGCCGGCGGCGGCGCGGATGCCGGCGGCCATTTATGACACCGTTCCATTTAAGGAACGTTTCTCGACTGATCCATACGACGCCCGGTACATTTGCTACCGATGGTTTGTACAATGGCGGTTTCCGGGAAAGCTATGTGTGCTCGACCCCAGGTGCCCGACATTGAACATCTGGGGTTTAGCGATACGAGACCGGTGAGCTGCTCGCTGCTTCTGGCGATTCGACCTCTCGGTTGAGACAACCGGGTAGCAAGGCCACTCGTTGCGGGCGGCGTGAAATCTCGCAAGTTGCAACGGGCATTTATTTCTGTCGGCAATGTCTTGGAGCGGAGGTTTTCCCGTGGCGATCGTCGGAGCGAAACTGGAACGGCCGATCAAGCTCGCGAGTCTGCTCGACGTCGGCTTGAAAGCCAAGCCGAACGAGACGGCGCTTGTCTCTTTGGAACGAACGTGGTCGTGGTGGGAACTGGATCAGGCTTCGACTCGGCTGGCCGGGCAGTATTTGGCGTTGGGACTCGCTCAGGGCGACCGCGTGGCCTCGCTATTGCCCAACCGTGGGGCGCTGCTTGTTCATTATCTGGCCTGCTTCAAGGTTGGGCTTGTGGCGACGCCGCTCAACTATCGCTACCAGGCACCGGAGATCGATCATGCTCTGGAAGTCAGCGGTGCCTCGCTGTTGGTCGCGCACACCGAGCGGGACGACGTGTTGGCCGCATGCGAACAGGTTCCTCGACTTCGTTTGGGCCGCATCAGTTACGGTGCCGAGAGTGATACGCATCGCCATCTTGAAGAGCTGATGACCTTGGATGGTCCGGCGACCCACTTTCCGCCGCCAAAGCCCGAAACACCGGCGTTTATCTTTTTCACGTCTGGCAGCACGGGCAAGCCGAAAGGTGTGACGCATTCACACGAGACGTTCGGTTGGATCGTGGCCAGCGCCATCGCCGGTCTCGCATTAACGCCGGCAGACGTTTTCCTGCCGGCGACGTCGGCCTCTCACATTGCCGCAACATCGCTCTCGTTCGCCGGGCTGGCTGCCGGGGCCTGTGTCGCTATCGCGCGATTGTTCGGTGGCGACGAAGTGCTGCCGCTGCTCCGCGGCATGCGACCGTCGCTGCTATGTATGCTGCCGGCCCCACTTTCCGGCCTGGTGCGCGACCACGGAGCGGCGCGGGAAGATTTTCAATCCCTTCGTCGATGTGTCTCGGGCGGCGATAAGATCTCGGCAGAGTTGGAGCGCGAGTTCGTGGGTGTGACGGGATTCGCCATCGAGGAATTGTATGGCATGACCGAAACGGGCACGTCCACGATCAATCCGACCGCCAGTCAGAACCGGATTGGTTCGATCGGCCAATTGGCACCGGGTTACGCCGCCTCGATCCGCGGCGACGATGGCGCCGAAGTGCCCACCGGGACGGCCGGGCGGCTGTGGATCCAGTCGCCCAGCAACATGATCGGCTATTGGAATCGGCCGGATGCGACTGCTGAAACAATCGTCAACGGCTGGCTCGACACGGGCGATCTGGTGGCGGCCGACGAGCAGAATTACCTCTGGTTTCGCGGCCGGAAGAAGCAGATCATCATTCACGACGGTTCCAACATCTGTCCGCAGGAAGTGGAGGACTCGCTTCTGGAAAACCCGACCGTCGCCAGTGCGGGCGTCGTTGGCATCCACGATTTGATTCACGGCGAGAATGTGCGCGCGTATATTACCTTTCGGCCGGATGTCAAGCGGCCGACAACGGCAGAGCTCATTCAGTTCTCGCGCGCCCGCGTCGGCTATAAGGCGCCCGATGAGATCATTGTGCTTGATGCGATGCCGATCAATGCCGTTGGAAAGGTAGACCGTGCGGCCTTGACGCAGATGGCCGACGCGGCGGTCAATCGTCACCTGGCGTGACGAACGAGGGGAAGTTTGCACGCGGCGTGGCCGATGGCCCGACCGATTGTTGAAGATCGTTCGCTTGCTGCATGGCCAGAGGCCTGCGACCGCGGTGCTTGGGAGGCGAACGATCCTTACTGTGTCGTGTCAACTGGACCAAGTTTTCGAAAACTGGGGACAGGATTGTCCCTGCCAGCCCAATCCCGATAGAATGCAAAACCGACGGTGGGCACTCGCAATCCTTCAGTAACGAAGTCTTTGCGATCCACCTGCCATGCAAGACTGGTGCAGCCCCATCGCTCGTGTCGGCGACTTTGGATCTCGTGTCGTAAGGGAGTCAGGCACGGTTCACGACTTTCGGGGCTGCCAACACTTCGAACGCGCGAGGCTTTCTTGGAATTGATCGTGGACGCAGGGCGCTTGATTGCCATTGGTGACGTTCATGGCTGCGTGCATGCGCTCGATGCGATACTTGCGGCGATCGCACCTATGCCCGCGGACCAAATCGTCTTTCTCGGCGATCTGATTGATCAGGGCCGCGACAGTCGTGACGTCATCGATCGGCTGATTGAATTGCGTAAATGGTGTCGCGTGATCGTGATCCAAGGCAATCACGAAGAAATGATGCTCGCGGCGCGCCACAATAAAGAGGCGCAGCGCTATTGGGAAATCTGCGGTGGTTACGCCACTCTCAACTCATACCGCTACGGTGCCCAGATTAAAGAGGTTCCCGAGGCGCACCTTGCCTTTCTGTCTGAGTGCCTGCCCTACTACGAAACCGACGATTTCATCTTCACGCACGCCAACTATTTGCCCGATGACCCGATGGCGTCGCAGCCCGAGCATCAACTGCGTTGGGCCCTGTTCGAGCCAGCGGAGATGCGGCCGCATATATCCGGCAAGAAGGTCTTCGTCGGCCATACCGAGCAGGCGAATTCCGAAGTGCTCGATCTGGGATTCGTCGCCTGCATCGACACCGCGTGTTGGCGGCACGGTTGGCTGACGGCGATCGATTGCCGTACGGGCCACTTGTGGCAGACCAGCCGCTGGGGCATGCTGCGTGAGCAACACGAGCCGACACACCGCGGCCGGCTGCGACAAATTATTGCGACGGTCGAGACCTAATCACTTGTCGGCGATATTGCCATCGAAGGCCATCGACGTAGCTCACCCGACCAACTGGCGCAAGTGAAAGTGGAACTTGCCGAGCTTGCCACCGTAGTTGCCGGCCGTGATCGCAATCACTCCGCTGCCGGCGGCGGCGCGGATGCCGGCGGCCATCGCGGCGGCGACACTTTGCTCATCGACGCCGTCGATGACGATTTCGTAGGCCGCGTTGGCGCCGTCGACGAGTTTGGTTTCGACCCGGCCACGCAGGCTAGGGCAATAGGCATCGGCGGTCGAGGCTTTGAGCGCTTTGTAGCGCGAGCCGACTTTGCTGCCGCTGCGGGCCACGCCACCTGGAAAAGGAGTGATCACGCCCGGCACCTGACCGATTGCGCTAATGGCGCGGCGTGCCGCTTCGAGCGCGGAGAGTTGAGTGCCCGCTTGCAAGATAATGTTGCCGCCCCCGACCCCTTTTTCGACGTGGACCATCGACTCGATGACGAACTCGCCGTCCATCACCGGAATTCGCCAAAAGCGCCGGCCATCGATCAGCTTGCTCTTTTGAAAGCCGTCGCCGAAGTAGCGGATGGTCTTGCCGAGCGGAATCCGCTTTTCGCCGGCGGTCAGCCCGTCGTAAACGGCCGTGGTTGGACAGGTCATCAGGCACTGCCCCGCTCGATTGGGTACTACCTTGGCCAGGGCCTCGGGTGAAAACCCAAAGACCAGAAGCGCCGCCCCCGGCCGGCCGTCGGGCGTTTCGCTGGCGTCGAGCCGTCGCTCGAGCCCGGTTTCGCTGTCGCAGGAAATGATCGACGAGCTGTAGCCGGTAAATTCGCGGACCGCGGCATCGAGCCAGTGGTCGTCGTGCGCCGTTACGACTAGCCGCACATAGCGCATTCGGAACGCTTCGGCGAACGTGTCTTCGATTCGCGTCCCACTGATTTCCACCGCGTTCTCTCCAAAATAGTTGCCGGATCGACCGAAACCATCATGGTCTGCCCCCTACGCCAGCGCCAAGTGCTATCAGGGTGCGACTCTGGTTTGCCAGACCCCGATCGGGGCCAACGAAAAATCGAAATGCACGACCTGCGAGCGAAATTGCTTGCAAGAACGAAATCATTCTAGGATACTCAGAGGGTCCGGTAGTTGGCACTTTACGCTGCGAGGAGCAAGTCTGATGCATATCCCGAATGGCTTTCTGACAGACCCCGTGTGTACCGCGTCAACTTTGGCCGCCGCGACGGCTCTGGGCGTGGGCATCGTGCGCATGCGCCATCAGGATAACTCTCGGGCCACAAGCGGGCTCATGGCCGCCACGGGCGCCAGTATCTTCGCCGCTCAAATGGTGAACTTTCCCATCGACCACGGTACCTCGGCCCACGTGTTGGGCGCGGCGTTGGCCGCGATCGCACTCGGCCCCTGGCGCGGAATGCTGACGATGGTGATGGTCCTGTCCGCTCAGTGTTTTCTCCTGGGCGATGGCGGAACGAGCACGCTGGGCGCGAACATCTTGAACATGGCCGTGGCCGGCACCCTGACCGCTTCGATTTTGTATTCGGTTGCGACCCGTTGCGTTGCGGGCACTCGAGGTAAATTGCTCGGTGCCGCACTGGCTGCGTTTGGTTCGGTGTTGGCGTCGGCCACTTTGTGCGCGATTGAATTGGCAGCTTCTGGCACGTTTGGCTTCGCCGATGTGCTCGGAGCCATGCTTAGCGTTCACGCTGCGATCGGGCTCAGCGAAGCATTGCTCAGCGTGGCAGTTGTTGCCATCGCGTTGTCCGCGCAGTCGGAAAGACCGCTTTCGACACGCCGCGCCGGATGGGCTGGCTTGGCGCTGGCCGTTGTCCTGGCCGGCATGATTGCGCCCCTGGCCTCGACCGCTCCGGACGGGCTGGAACGCGTGGCTCAAGACTTGAGCTTTGCCGAATTGGCAACGACGTCGTGGTCGGTAATGCCCGACTGGGCGGCGGCCATGCCCCTGGCCGGAATCGTCGGCGTGCTGTTCGTCTTTGTCAGCACCTACACTGTCGGCCGCACGGCAACCGCAAAAATCAACAATCGCTAGCTCATTTGTGGACCGCACTCCAGGTCCAATGCCGATCGCTCGTCGGCTGTACGCCGGACGAGTCAAAGCCCAGTTGTTCGACCATCGCGCGAACCTCGGCGACGCTTAGCGCCGCGCGCAGGGAATCTTTGAACAGTTGCCGCTGATGCGAGTTGCAGCCCGCAGCATAGGTTGCGACCTGATGGCCGACTTGCTCGTCGTCCTTTGGTCGGGCCAGATCGCGCACGAAAATCAATCCGCCGGGCCTGAGTACCCGCAAGGCTTCGGCCATTGCGCCGCTCGGCTCAGGGATGTGATGCACGATGCTATTGGACATCACCGCGGCAAAATGGCCGTCGGCAAACGGCAACCGCTTGGCATCGACGACTTGCAAAACGATCTGTTGATCCAGACCGGCACGCGCCACGTTCTCGCGCGCCAGCCGAATCATCTGTTCGGCCAGATCGATCGCCACGATCTGGGCCTTTGGATTTTGGGCGCACAGTTCCAGCGGAATCTGGGCCGTGCCCGTTCCAAGATCGAGCACCAGCTCATCCGCCGACAAGCCGGCGAGTTGTCCGGCCGCCAGAAAATCGGCCACGAAACGACGGTTCACCTCGGAGTGGTCCATCGCGTCGTAGTCGCGGGCGTCCTCGACCGAGTCCATCACCTCGGCTTCCAGCACTCTAGTCAGCAGCGAACGCTCGGGCGCCCGGCTCATCGCTTCGACTTTTCCGAAGCCACCTCTTCCACGCGAACGTCAACTCCCAGCGCTGCTTTGGCCAAACGGGCCAGCGCCGTCGGATCGCCTTCGATGTGGAACGTGGTGTGGGTATGCGACAACGACTTGCCGGTGGGCAGTAGTAACGCCGGAGAGAGCGACTCCAATTCGAAAAAACCACCGAGCGCCGGCTTGCCCGGCTCGGGCGGGCCGTCGTTGTAGCTATTGAAAACGTCGCCCCGATAGGGCTCGGCCTGACGTCCCCAGGTGTTGTTCACATACGAGAAGCCCGTCGGATCCGAGGGCATGCTGAAGTGAACGAGCGTCAAGACACCCTGCTCGAGGTTGATGGCGCCGGCAACCTGCTTGGCACGAGATCGCGATACGCCAATCTTCGAGCGGTAATTGCCATCTCCCAAAAAGAAAACCGCTTGGGGGCCAACGCGCAGGCGGTCCGCCGGGACGGGACCGAAGTAATCGCTGTTGACGATCGGCCCGAGTTCCGATTCTTGTCCAGCCTTGAACGGCAGAATGATGTAGGTGCGAGCTCCAGGCGGGAACTGGCCGAGGCTCCAAATCGAGATTAGCCCCTTTTCGCGAGTCATGGCCGGGCCACGATTGGTCACCGTATTGATGGTTTGAAAGCCAACCATCTTGAGCTTTCCGGCGGCCAACGCGCTCTGTGCTTCCTCGCCAAATAGCTGGCCCAGGTGATGAGCTTTTTGCAGGTGGATTTCGCGGACGACTTCCAAGTTGAATTGCGTCTTTGCGGCGTTCTGGAATTGCATCGGCCGGGTCAGGCGGTAATAGGGGTCGTCCTGGCCCGAGGCGATTTTGAAGGCGCCATCGTTGAGCGCCGGCGGCGTGAGCCAGTTGGCCAGGCTTTGGTCGGCTCCGGGAGCGAACCAGAGGCTGTATTGGCCTCCCTCGGGCCCCAGCCAAAAGCGGTCTTCACCACCGAAGTTGTTGAAGTGCGGGTCTTTGGCACCTTTTTCGATGAAGCTTCGATTGACCCAGCCCAAGCTTCGCCCAGCCACGTCCCCAGTGGTCGACGTCATGACGCGGCCTTGATATTCGGGGCAAATAGCCACGCGCTCGCCGTTTTCGCCCGTCAATTCGACCACTTTGGTGTGCGCCACCAGAAAATCGCGTACGGCGCCGTAATTGTTGGCTTCGGCTGCCTCCAGGCGGACGAGTGGGCCGGCGGCAACGGCCAGAAAGGCCAACGTCAAATGTGTCATCCTGCACAGATCCATGACAGTCATCCCCCCTGGCTATTGAACGATATATGAACGATGTAAAACGAGCATAACGAGCAGCTTAGTGGTTCTCAAAGGGCGCGATTATAACGAATCCGTGTCACTTTGGCAGAGCGGTTACACAGGGTCGAAGGATGGTCTCGGATGGCCGGGGTATGCGCGATTTCGCACAGAAATGGCCCCGGCAAGCGCTCATATTGTTTGTTACAATTGCTTGGACCCAACGAATCGCTGTCGCGGCAGCCCGGCTCAAAAAAAGGCGGTTTTTTGGCCAAGCATTGAACTCTCCGCTGAAACGGCCCGTATTGGAAGATGAACAAGGTTATCGGAAACCCGCCAGCGACGACGGAAACTCCTGATCGGACAACGATGTCCGACGAGGAGTTGCTGTTGGCCCACCGCGATCACGCTGATCGCCTGGCGTTTACGGAGTTGGTTCGCCGGTATGAACGCGAGCTCTATAGCTATTTGCGACGCTACTTGGGCGATGCCAGCATGGCGGAAGATGCCTTTCAATCGACCTTTTTACAAGTCCACTTGAAGAGCGACCAGTTCGAGGAAGGCCGGAAATTCAGGCCCTGGCTATACACCATCGCAACCAACCAGGCGATTGACGCGCAACGGCGCAATAAGCGCCACCGCAGCGTGAGTCTGGACCGCAATACAAAGCACCAAGGCAGCGACGATTTGGGATCGTTGATGGATCTGCTGGTAAGTAAAGAACCCACTCCAGACGCGCGAGTGGACGCCAGCCAACAAGGGGAATGGATTCGAGCAGCCGTCGAGGCGCTGCCCGAATCGTTGCGTGAGGCCGTGAATTTAGTGTACTACCAAGGCCTGAAATATCGCGAAGCAGCCGATATTTTGAATATTCCCGTGGGCACGGTGAAGAGCCGACTCCATTCGGCGATCTTGAAACTTAACGAAGCCTGGCTGCAAAGCCCGCTGAACTCTAACCAGTAAGCTGTCATGTCAATGCGAGAC
>JAYVCO010000480.1:0-2043 GCA_043749935.1 Planctomycetia bacterium | reverse complement strand
TTCTATCGTTCGATTCCGTTGGAAGCATTCCTGCCGCTAGCGTCGTGCGACAACGTGAAGCTGTTCAGTCTGCAAAAGAATTTCGGCCGCGAACAATTACCAGCGTTGGCCGGCCGCCTACCGATCGTCGACTTGGACGCGATGATCGACGCAAGTTCCGATGCCTTCGTCGATACGGCCGCCGTGATGATGAACCTGGACCTGGTCGTCACGTCGGACACCGCGATCGCGCACCTGGCTGGGGCCCTGGGCGTGCCGGTCTGGGTCGCGTTGCAGTACACGCCCAACTGGCGCTGGCTGCTTGACCGCGCGGACAGCCCCTGGTATCCCACCGCGCGGCTGTTTCGACAACCAAGCTTCGGCGATTGGTCCGGCGTCTTCAAGGAAATTACGGCTGAGTTGCGGCCGCTTACATCTCGGTCTCGCTTAAGCTAGAGTTCACACAGCAAGCTGCCGAGCGGTCTTACTGACGGCGGGTATTATTGGTTCCTCGCTGGCGATTTGTTTTTCATGGCCACTCTCGACGAAGTCCTTGCCGCGGCCGCCCAATTTCACCAGCGGGGGAATTTTTCGGAAGCCGAGCGGCTTTATCGTGACGCTCTCCAGACCGATCCGCGGTCGGTGATGGCGCTTGGCAACCTCGGCGCTTTGTTTCAGGCGCAAAAGCGACTCGACGAGGCAATCGATTGCTATCGGCGCGTGCTCGAGCTGCAACCTAACCACGCGCAGGCGCATTGCAATCTGGGCAGCATTTACAAGGATGCGCGGCAGTACGAACGGGCCATCGAATGCTATCAGCTCGCGCTCAAGTGCGATCCCGCGTTGCCCGAGGCCCACTTCAACCTGGGCGTGATTCGCCAGCAGCAGCGAGATCTGGCCGCGGCGGGCGAGTGTTATCGGCGCGCCATCTACGGAAAGCCCGACTACGCGCAGGCCCACAATACCCTGGGCACGGTCTATCGCTTCGAAAACAAGTTGGCCGAAGCCATGCAGTGTTACGAAGGCGCGCTGCGCTGCCGGACCGATTTTGCCGACGCGCATCGCAATCGGGCACTCCTGTGGTTGCTCTTGGGCGATTTCAGACAAGGGTGGCCCGAGTTCGAGTGGCGATTGCGAATCGCAGGCCAACCAAACCCCGCATATCCGCGGCCCCGTTGGCAAGGCGAGCCAATGCCGGGCGGCACAATTCTGCTGGTCGCCGAACAAGGACTTGGCGATACACTGCAATTCGTCCGCTACGCGGCGCTCGTGAAGCAGCAAAGCAAAGCGCGCGTGCTCGTGCAGTGCTCGCCCGCGCTGCACGCGATACTACGCGACGTGGCCGGCATCGACCGGCTCGTCGCGCCCGGCCATGCCGAGGCGCCAGATGCCGAGAAGTTCGACGCCTACGTGCCGCTGTTGAGCTTGCCCGGCGTTTTCGGCACGCTGCTCGAAACGGTTCCCACGACAGGGCCGTACTTGCATGCCGACAGCCAGCGCGTCCAGCATTGGCAGCGAGAACTTGCAAGCAGCGGCAAACTGAAAGTGGGCATCGGCTGGCAGGGCAATCCGGATTTCCCGGGCGATTACTATCGCTCGATGCCACTCGAGCACTTTGCTCCGCTGGCTGACTGCCCGGGTGTAAAACTCTACAGTTTGCAAAAAGGGCCCGGCCACGAGCAGTTGGAAGCCTGGGCGAGCGGCCGTCGATTGCCGATCTTGGGGCAACGCTCGACGAAGGCACGGGCGCTTTCGTCGGTACCGCGGCAGTGATGATGAACCTTGACCTCGTGATCACTTCCGACACGGCGATCGCACACCTGGCCGGCGCATTGGGTGTGCCCGTGTGGGTCGCGCTCTCCTGGGCGCCCGACTGGCGGTTCTTGCTGGACCGCGAAGACATGCCTTGGTATCCGACGATGCGGCTGTTTCGGCAACAGCGATTTGGCGATTGGCCCGGCGTGTTCGCGAAAATCGCGGACCAATTGCGGTCCCTTTCGAGGGATCGCGCCGTTAGACTAGATGGTCAGAATTCCTAGCGGTCGGCCGGACCGGTCATCCGTT
>JAYVCO010000479.1:0-2404 GCA_043749935.1 Planctomycetia bacterium | reverse complement strand
TGGATCGCCAGGATTGCACGATCAGCCGTTTGGGTTCGATGTGCAACAGCTTTCCCGAGAGCATGCCATCGAAGGCGCTAAAGGGCGTGCCGGCACGCGGCTCGATGACGGCAGGCGCACCGGTAAAAGCTGAATGGGAGCGAGGGTCGAGATACATGTCGAACAGCCTGTCCGGAGACGCTACAAAGGAAGCTGCGAGAATGACGTTTTTCGACATACGGACGAACTCCCGGACAAAAGGGGACTATGTAAGCGAAACTCATGGCGGATCCGCGATTGCCGCCGAACACCTCAAGGCAATTGCCGAATCAATGTCATTCAATCCAACACAAAGGGGTCACACAATGCCAAACCGTTTTGTTCATGGCGTCGAATTGCACACCAAGGATCCGCAGGCTGCGAAAGCGTTTTACAAGGGTCTCTTCAATTGGGAGTTCGAAGACATTCCCCAGATGCAGTATGCCAGGTTTGCGATGCCCGGTGCAGACGGAGGAATCATGCAGAACCCCGTTGGCGATTCGCCCGCGCATTGGGCGCCCTACTTCCTGGTCGATGACGTCGCCGCGGCCGTGAAGAAGGCCAGGTCGTTGGGAGCCACTGTCGTGGTCGATACCACCGAAATCTCGGGGCACGGTTGGTTCAGCATGATCACCGATCCAACCGGCGCGACATTCGGGCTGTGGAAGGTGGCGAGCTGAAAAGACGAAGCTGGCCTTGGCGTCTATTTCAGATCGCTGCTGCTCGGCGTCGCGTGTGACGAAACGGTTTCGGCCGCCGGATCGGCCAAGGTTCTCAAGTCATCGCTAGGCGTGAACGACAACGATTCCGAATTCAGGCAAAACCTCAGTCCGGTCGGTTGCGGGCCGTCGTCGAAGACGTGACCCAGGTGGCCATCGCATCGGGCGCACAGAATCTCGACGCGGACCATCCCGTGGCTGATGTCGCGATGCTCGGGGACATTTTCCTTGGCGATCGGTTGGAAGAAGCTGGGCCAGCCGGTGCCCGAGTTGAATTTCGAATCGGACGAGAACAACGGCAGACCACAGCCGATGCAGGTGTAGACGCCTTGCAGCTTGTTGTCGAGCAGCGTGCCGCAAAACGGCCGCTCGGTTCCCTTGGCACGCAGAACAGTAAACTGCTCGGGCGTCAGACGTTCTTGCCATTCGGTGTCGCTGAGCACCAGCTTGGGCGACTCGACCGGGCCAACGAGCTCGCCATCACGATTGAATACACGCACCTGAACCATTGCGGTAGCCTCCAAATCTTGTTTCGTATCGCTCGAAGCGGGCGAGCCGGCTTGCGAGGCGACGATGATCACCGCCGCGATCCCCGCGCACCCGAACAATCCGCCCCAGATGATAGTAGGTCGCATCGAAGGTAGTTCCTTTCGAATTGGACTTCGTCGAATGCTGGCAGTCGCCAGCGATCTCCCCAAACATGCGGCCGAGCTGCGACCAATGACGCCAGGGAAACTCCAGCACGACCGACGCTTCAATTGTAGCTGCCAAGCCAGACAGGAGCCATTTTGTCCACTTGGTCTACGATCGGGCCAACCTATCATTCCATTCGGGCGACATTTTTCTTGGCGATTTTGCGGCCGGACCGGGGATCGAACCTGCACTCCATTCTGGCGCAACCGATATTCTGCCTTGCGGTTGCGTGATTTGCCAACAGTACCGCGCTGCATTCTCGTTGCCCTCAACGGCTCGAATTGGCGTTGCATGACGCCGATTTGCCATAACTCGTTTCCGTGTAGCCGCGACTGCCCCATGCGATTCGGCATGCAGTCTTGGCACTCGATGCTTCGTAAGTTTACGAGCAATCATGAGCTCATGAACCATTTTTGGCGCAACTCTCCATCCCCTCCTGTTGCGGTTTGTAGTTTGCTCCCGAGTTGCGATAGAGCTGCCCGCGTGCAGTGAGGCATGCTTTGGGTACGGTCGCCCTAAGCGACCGGGGTATCCGAAGAGCTCGACGCGGACAACGAGTATCCAGAGAGCCCGTAGCTGATTTTGCACTTTTTGAGTGCAAGCCGCCTACGGGCTTTTTTTCTGATTACGGGAGTTACCCAGATGAATCGCAATTCTCCCATCGCGAGGAGGGCCACGCCCGCAAGTGCATTGGGCTTCGCGATCGGCTGCCAGCCAGGCGTCGATTCCGAATCGTAGCCGTCGTGTGCCCACAGGCATGTTAGGAGCATCCAGTGCAAGTCATCGCTCAACAGCGGCACCAACTCATTGATAACTGACCGTGCCCGCGCCGATTGCGAGAATGAATTGGCAACTTGTGCCGCACATCACGCCGAGTTTAGGGCAGAGATGATAAAGCACGGTTTTCCAGAGCTAGGAGACGCATTGCCGTGCACCTTGCAATGCCGCTACCTGTGGGCATACCCCTTAATTCC
>JAYVCO010000478.1:0-12758 GCA_043749935.1 Planctomycetia bacterium | reverse complement strand
GGCATAAGATTTGGCTCCGCCGGGCGAACCGCCGCTTGTCGGCGAGGCTCTATCCGATGACAATGGTGGGCTCGTTTCTCAAATCGGATTGGGTGGAATCAATATCATGGCAAGCTGCGTGTTGGCGTATTCCGGGGGATTGGATACTTCGGTCATCTTGGGCTGGCTTCAGGACGAGGGCTATGACGTCCATGCGGTGTACGTCGATCTCGGGCAGCCTTGCGAAGACCGTGACGCGACGTTGGCCAAGGCCCGGGCGTGTGGAGCCAAGAGCGCTCGAATCGTGGACGCGCGGGAAGAGCTATGCTCCGACTTTGCTTTTCCCGTTTTGCAGTGGCAGGCCAAGTATGAAGGAATTTACTTGCTGGGCACGTCGATTGCCCGGCCGCTGATCTCGAAGGCCTGCTTGCAGGTCGCCCGCGAAGTCGGCGCCGATGCCTATGCCCACGGCGCTACCGGCAAGGGAAACGATCAGTGCCGGTTTCAGTTGGCCGCCGAAGCCCTCGACCCGGGCGTGAAGCTGATTGCTCCCTGGCGGATGGAAAAGTTTCGCGCCCGTTTTCCTGGCCGCACCGAGATGATCGCGTATTGCGCGCAGAAGAAAATTCCGGTCAAAGCCTCGGTCGCCAAACCGTACAGCTCGGATGAAAACTGCCTGCACATCAGTTACGAAGCGGGCAAGCTGGAAGATTTGATGGTCAACGGCGTGGAGACGGTCGATTTCGGCATGACCGTCTCGCCACAAAACGCGCCCGACAAGATCGAAACCGTCACGATCGGCTTCATGGCCGGCGTGCCCAAAACCGTGAATTGCCGGAACCTGAGCGCGTTGGAAATCGTCAGTGAATTGAACAAGATCGGCGGACGCAATGGCATTGGGCGGATCGACATGGTCGAGAATCGATTCGTCGGCATGAAAAGCCGCGGCGTCTATGAAGCGCCCGGGATGACGGTGCTCTACGACGCGCACCGATTGATCGAACAACTCACGATGGACCGCGACCTGATGCACCTGCGCGATAGGCTGGCCCCCGAAGTGGCTGAGATGGTGTACTACGGATTCTGGTACGCCGCGAAAATGGACGCTCTGCTGGCGTTCATTCGCGATGCGCAAAAGCACGTGACCGGAGAAGTTAGCCTCAACTTGTACAAAGGCAACATCATGGTCAACAGCCGCCAAAGCACCCAAAGTTTGTACGACGAAGGCATCGCCAGCATGGAAGGGGGGGGTAGCTATAATCAGACCGATGCCGAGGGCTTCTTGCGCATTCAGTCGCTGCCCGTCCGCGTGCAAGGCCGCGTGACTCCGCGCAAATACTAGCATTCCGTTTTGCTTGTTTGCTGGTCATTCCGCATTCGTTTTCGCCGGCCGGTCGTACGAATGCGTTGCCCTGGCCTCTTCCGCCTAATCACGCTTCGCGCTAGAATTATGGTGCTGACGCTGTTCGAACGCTCAGGCGCTGATTGGCAAAACAAAATACCCCGCGACCGAAAGTTGCTTCCATGAACGTGCTGGTGATTGGCAATGGCGGACGCGAACACGCTTTGGCTTGGAAACTCAAGCAAAGCCCTCGTGCCGATCGGGTCTTCGTGGCGCCGGGCAACGCGGGCACGGCCCTGGAAGCTGAGAACGTCGATATCTCGCCGACGGACTTTGCGCGATTGATCAAGTTCGCGCAGCAGAACAACGTCGGGCTGACCGTCGTCGGCCCGGAAGTGCCGCTGGCCAAGGGAATTGTCGACGCGTTCATGGACTCGAAGCTGCGGATCTTTGGTCCGCGCAAAGTGGCCGCGGAGCTCGAAGGCAGCAAGGTATTTTGCAAGAACCTGCTGCGCCATGCCGACGTGCCCACCTCGGATTACCAGGTGTTCCGCAACGCCGACAACGCCACGACCTATCTGAAAGATCGCGAAGACGTGCCGGTGGTGGTCAAAGCCGACGGGTTGGCCTCGGGCAAAGGCGTGTTTGTCTGCGCCACGCGGTCCGAAGCCATCGAAGCCGTCAGGCGCATCGGCCGCAACAAGGAATTTGGCGAGGCCGGCAATCAGATCGTGATCGAAGAACGGCTCGACGGCCAAGAGGCGAGCGTGTTGGCCATCACCGACGGCCGCACCATTCTCACGCTGCCGCCGGCCCAGGATCACAAGCGGGCCTTCGACGGCGACAACGGTCCCAACACGGGCGGCATGGGCGCCTATTGCCCGGCGCCTTTGATCGATGACGACACATTGCACTTGATCGAAGAACAGGTGCTCGTGCCCACGGTTCATGCCATGAAGCGCGGGCGGCGGCCTTTCCAGGGCGTGCTCTACGCCGGGTTGATGATGACCAATCAAGGGCCCAAGGTACTGGAGTACAACGTTCGCTTCGGCGATCCCGAATGCCAACCGATACTGATGCGCCTGCAAAGCGATCTGCTCGACATCTTCGAAGCCACGGTCGATCGCCGGCTCGATGAATTGGCCCCCGTTGCATGGGATCCGCGGCCATCGGTGTGCGTCGTGATGGCCAGCGAAGGCTATCCGGGCAGCTACGAGCGGGGTTTCCCGATTCGAGGACTCGAGGAAGCCGCCAAGGTGCCCGACGTCAAAGTGTTTCACTCGGGCACCGCCACCGTCGACGGCCAGGTGGTGACCAACGGCGGCCGCGTATTGGCCGTCACCGCCCTAGGCTCGAGCATTCCCGCCGCAAAGCTCCAAGCCTACACCGCCGTGAAGTGCATCCGCTGGAGCGGCGCCTGGTGCCGCAAGGATATTTCGGACAAGGCGATTGCGCACTAAGAACAAAGAGGTTGGTGTCAGATGCCGCTAGGCAACCCAGCGTAGCCGCTTCGCGTCAACGCTGGGCTGAGTGCTGTGATCCCTTCGGGATGCGGTTGATCCAGTAAGGGTTTGATGGCGACGTTCACGTCGCGGCAGTTATGCGACAACCATACCGGTTCGTTGAACGCCGTAACTGTCGGTCGATGAATTTACGCACACCCGGTCCGAAGGCCCATAGGCTCACTGGACGACTTGCAATCCCAACGGGATTGCAGCATTCAGCCCAGGGTTGCGAGAGCTACCCTGGGAAAAGAGACAGCGCGCCACGACAACCCCGATGGGGTTGCAGCCGCCAAAGCCCGGGCCGGAAAAGAACACGTTCTGACTTATTGACATGATTCAGAACGTCCCTGTTTCTATTTCTTCTTCTTCCCGCGGTTGAAATCGCTGAATTCCGCGAGAGTCAACGAACCGTCGCCATCCTTGTCCAAACGCTTGAAGACTTTTTCGGCCGTATCCGATTTGTCTTTGGCTGCCATTTTCTCGAACTCACCGGTGGTCAACTTGCCGTCGCCGTCCTTATCGAGCTTCTTGAAGATCTGTTCCGGGGTCGGCTTGGGCTTTTTTCCCTTGCCGCCTTTGGCCGCTTGAGCCGACGAAGCACTTGCGAAGACCAGGGCGATCGCAAGCAAAAACGCTGTAAACTTGAGCATGCTACTCCTCCAATTGTCGGAACTCGCATTTTCAGCCGAAACGCGTCGAGTGCCCGCCGCGAAAAGCGCCGGTTCGACGATCCATCGGATTAAACGCCAGTGGCCGACTGAGGTTTCGCGAGTTTTGCCCAATTGCCTGTTGAGCGGCAAACGCTCACCAATGTTATGCAAGTGATGGCGGGCGGGGCCAGGTTGCCGGCTTCGTTTGTGGACCGAAGGTCCAACCTGTTCATAGCCAGGGGCAAGCGTAGCGCCGCCCCTGGAACTTGGCCCGTGCAAACTAATGAAAGCCCCACCGGGGCGCACTGAGACCGCCCCGGTGGGGCTTTCTGACAAACGTTGGTTTAAGATCCAGGGGCGATGTCGGCTGCGCCGACTTGCCCCTGGCTGGACTCAGGTTGGACCTTCGGCCCACAGTTGTGAAAAATGGACGGACTGTGCTGCTCGCACTTGCATAATGTTGTCACGCGTTCTCCTCATCGATATCCTCGCCATACCCAGGCGGGAACGGGCTGGTGTCGGGCATTTGCTCAGGCGGCGGCGATGACGCTGGAGGTTCCTCCAGCCCGAAGTGTCGCAGCCAGAACATCACTTCGCCTTCGCTCGAGGGCTCGTCGGGCTTCAGCCCTCCTGGCGTTTTGCGGTTCAGTCGATCCATTCTTTTGCGCAAGGTCTGCGCATACCACTGGTCGCTGTCGATGGGTTTGGCGCGGCGGCGGCGCGCGGCGCGGTGCAGGCGGTGGTCGCTCGACACCACGGTCAAACGGCGCGGAGTTGAATTGGCCAGGATCAATCGCTCGATGACGTCGTCGGCATCGGAGCCCGGCTCGGCGAAGCGAATCGTCAGGCCGCCACGCTTGACCACGCGCGGCAGACCGGGTGGGGCTTCGCGGGCATCGAAAACAACCGTCGTCTGAGCCAGCTCGGGTTGTTCGAGCGATTCGACCAAAAAATTGATCAGGGCGTTGCGCGAACGCTCGAGGCCGCCAGGGCCGATTCCGCGTCCAAGAATTCCGCTGGTGTGCAGCAGGTTATAGCCATCGATGACAAGCGACATCGCGGGTCACCGGGCCCGCACGGGGCGCCGGCTGTCGTGCTCCGCCGAGTCGGAGGACACTCGATATTTGACAGCTCCACCCACGATGACCGTGTCGGCCCGGCCTTGCAGCTTCCAGTTCTTGAACGGCGTGTTGGTGCTCTTCGAGCGGAATTTCTTGGGGTCCACCGTCCAAAGCACGTTCGGGTCGATCACCGTAATATCGGCGTCGGCCCCGATGTGGAGCGTCCCCTTGTTGATGCCCAAAATCCTCGCCGGGTTGATGGTCATTTTCCTGAGCGCCGTCGACCAGTCGAGATGTCCAGGCTCGATCAGCCGAGTAATCACCAATCCCAAGGCCGTCTCGAGGCCAACGATTCCGAAGGGCGCTTGATCCAACTCGCGCATTTTTTTCTCGAGCGCGTGCGGCGCATGATCGGTGCAAATCACGTCGATCGTGCCGTCAACCAGCCCGGCGATGCAAGCGTCGACGTGTTTCTGCGAGCGGAGCGGGGGACTCATTTTGTAATCGGAGTCGAACGTTCGCAGGCCGTCGTCGGTCAACGTAAAGTGGTGCGGGCAGACTTCCGTCGTCACGCGCACTCCGCGGCCCTTGGCCCGGCGAATCAAGTCGACGCTGCCGGCGCTCGAAACGTGCATGATGTGGATGCGCCCGCCCGTGGCGCCGGCCAGGGCAATGTCGCGGCCCGTCATCACGTCCTCAGCAACCGACGGCATGCCGCCGAGTCCGAGAATCAGCGAAACCAGGCCCTCGTGCATCACGCCGCCTTGCGTCAGCTCGCGAACTTCGGCGTGATTGAGAATGGGCTTGTCGAACATGCGACAATACTCGAGCGCTCGCCGCATCAGTTCCGCGTCATACACCGGCGCGCCATCATCGCTAAAGGCAACCGCGCCGGCGTGGATCAGTTGACCGAGCTCGGCCAGTTCCTTGCCCTCGCGGTTCTTGCTGACGCAGGCCACGACATAGACGTTGCACTGGTCGGCTCGAGCGGCCTGGTGTTGAATGAACTCGACCGTGGCCTGTGTATCGATCGGCGGCTCGGTGTTCGGGATGCAAGCGATCGACGTGAATCCGCCGGCGACGGCGGCAGCAGTGCCCGTGAGAATCGTTTCGTCTTCTTCGCGTCCCGGTTCGCGCAGATGGACGTGCATGTCGATCAGGCCGGGGGATACGATCTTGCCCGCGGCATCGATCACATCCTCGCCTCCGGTGGCCACGGCGTCGTAGGCGGCGATGCAGCCATCTTCCACCAAGATATTGGTGATCCGATCTATTTCCTGGCTAGGATCGATGACCCGGCCACCCTCGATCAAGATCGGGCGATTCGCTCGCACGTGTGCATTCCTTTCGTTTTGCCGCGTTTCATTTTTCAGAGCACTCAATTCAAGAGTTGCCGCCCAGAATCAACCACAGCACCGCCATGCGGACCGCCAGGCCGTTGGTGACTTGCTCCAGAATTGCCGAATGTGGGCCATCGGCAACGTCGGGCGTGATCTCGACGCCACGATTGATCGGGCCCGGCGCGAGAATCAGAATTTCCGGCTTGGCTCGGGCAAGCCGCTCTCGGTTCATCGCATAGAGCAGTGCATATTCGCGAACCGAGGGAAACGGCCGCGTGCTTTGACGCTCGAACTGAATTCGGAGCAAGTTCAGCACGTCGCAACGCGGCAGAATCTCATCCAAATCGTAAGCGACCTCGACCCCCAATTCCTCCCAGCGTTTGGAAACCAGCGTCGACGGACCGCAAACGATGACGTGCGCCCCGAGCTTTTTCAGCCCCCAAATGTTCGAGCGCGCCGTGCGGCTGTGGGCAATGTCGCCAACCAATGCCACGGTGAGCCCTTCAAGTCGCCCGCAGCGCTCTCGGATAGACAAGATATCGAGCAGGCCCTGCGTGGGGTGCTCGTGCGGGCCGTCGCCGGCATTGATCACCGAGCAATTGAGATTTTGAGCGAGCAATTGGGCCGTGCCGGGCGTACGATGCCGGACGATGACCACGTCGATGCCCATGGCCTCGATATTCTTGGCCGTGTCGATGAAAGTTTCGCCCTTCGAGAGGCTGCTGCCGGACGATGAAAAATCGATCGTATCGGCGCCCAAGCGGCGCGCCGCCAGCGAAAAGCTGGTGCGGGTGCGGGTCGAGGCCTCGAAGAACAAATTCGCACAAGTCCGGCCAGCAAGTATCGGAAGCTTCTGCGTGCAGTTGGCGGTGGCTTCTTTGAATGCCACCGCGCTATCCAAAATAATGTTGATCTCTTCCGCCGACAGGTTCTCGACGTCCAGAAGATGCCGCTTGGTCCAAGCGGCTGGTAAGGTGCCGAGGTCCATTACTTCGGTACTCATGGGCTTGCAGCCTTCCTGTTTGGTTCTCAGCGCAGCAGCGCGGCTTCCAACCGCCGGCTCCCTGGGCTGAGAGCCGGTTTCTGGATGCGTCACCTTGACTTAAGACAGCCGCTGGCAAATGCGCTCGCGTTCGATTCTAACGCGCCACGCTCCCCCTGCAAAGCGATGCGCTTCGATTCGAACACCTGCAACTTCGACGAAGCATGCGCGTGCTATAATCCGGCCATGCTCACAACCAAACCGTCCAGAATTCTTGTATTGGCACAGGATCCCGTCCTTGGACGGCACTGGGCCGAGTTGCTCGATTCGGTGGCCGCGGGTATTTGGCTCGATTGCGAGGAAGTCCCTTCTGGCACCCAGATCGACGTGCTCGTGACCGATTTGCCCTCGCTCGACGAGGCCTGCCGGGAGTGCCAGTTGCCTTTGCGAGGCGACGACCCAACCCAGCCCGCAGACCGTGCCCTGGTGGGCGTGGTTTCGATGGGTTCGGCCGATTGGGGCGATGTCAATCTGCCCGCCGTTTGCGGTCCTAGCGAACTGCGCCTGGCATGCGCCTTATTGGGCGAAGTGATCCGGCTGCGTAGAGAACGGCACGAGATCCTCCAAGCAGAGCGGCAGATCCGACACCTGGCCGATACCGACCCGCTGACCGGCCTTTTGAATCGCCGTGCTTGGGATCGGGAGTGGCCCTTACGCTGCGCCCTGGCGGCATCCACGGGGCGACCGCTTTCGCTGGCGCTAGTGGACCTGGACAATTTCAAACAAGTCAATGATTCAGCAGGCCTGGTAGTCGGAGACCGCACGCTCGAACATGCGGCCCGGGCTTTGGAAAGTCAATTGCGCCAAGGAGACATGATTTTCCGCCTGGGTGGAGACGAATTTGGCGTGCTGCTGTCGGACACGAGCGAGCAAAATGCCGATCGCGTTTTCAACCGCCTTCGTACTGCCGTGGGAGCTCAACAGGTCGAGGGAGGTCAGCAACCAGTTACGGCCAGCATTGGATTTGCCCAGACGACGACCCAAAACCAAAGCCCTGGTGCACTTTTTTCCGCAGCCGAGCAGGCCTTGCGCGAAGCCAAGCAAGCCGGAGGCGATCGTGTGGGCCGAGGCCAGATCGCACCCGGCGGCGCCTAGTTCCTGTCACGAGCGGTTCTTGTCTTGGAACTTCCCCACGAATTCAGTCGTTCCGCCATCGCAAATTGAACAGCCAGGGCATGATCGCCAACAAGGCGACATTGAACAGCACGTAAAACCCGACGAACGAGGCGAAAAACGACCATTGGACCGCCCCGGGCTTATAGTTGGGCATCGACGGATCGATGGGCAGGCTGAACGCGGCCGCAAAGGGGCTGGTGAACGCGGCCTGGTTGATGAATTTCGTGATGGTCGTGTCTGGAAAGAACGTGGCGGAAAAGTACGTTACGGCCAGCGGAAACGTGAACAGCACGACGATCGCGAAGTACGCGGTCATCATGGCTAACGTCGTTTTGCGGAACAGCACTGAGCAAAACAGCGCGATCGTGTCGGTCGTCAGACAAACGATCAAAATAATCGCCAGATAACCGAACACGTTGAGCATATTGCTCCAGTAGACGCTCACCATGACGACCGCCAAGAGCAGCGGCCAGAGCAGAAACATCGTCAATACGCTCGACACGCGCAAGCTGGAAACGAGCTTGGGCCATAGGATCTGCGCCGGCGACAGATTGGTCGTCAACAGCAGATCGAGCGTCTCTCGTTCGCGCTCGCTGGTCACGCTGCCGGCAGAAAACACTGGACCGACCAGAATGTTGAAGAAAATCACGTAAGAGATGTACCAAGGGGCAAGCTCCGGAAATGCATAGAGCAGGAACGCCATGAGCGGAATCGCCAAGGCCATGCTGACCTGAATCACGACGCGGAGCATCAGCGTGCCTTGACTGAAAATCTCGCTGCGCATTTCTTTGTCGAACACGGGATTAGCGCCGTCGGCCAGCAAATCGGTGCGTTTGCCGGGGGCAAAGAGCCAGTCCGGAAATTGATCGCTCTGAATGACCAGCCCCATCGCCTGTTTGGATTCGACGTCCAAGTCGACGACCTCCTTGCCTTCGCTACCCACGTCCGGAGGATGCAGTAGACGGGCGATCGTGCTGCGAAACAGCGAAAAACAGATCACCACGCAAATCGCCGGCAGGACTGTAACCGTCAACACCAGCCGCAACTCTCCGGCGTTGGCCAGCGCCACCCAACAAGCCACGCCCAAAAGCGCCAGCGGGAGAATGAGCAGATAGCTCACGACCAACGAAGCCGAAGTCCGGCGAAAATAGCTGCTGGCCGCCAGGCTGATCATGCCGAACGTGATGACCGAAAGGATCAAGCCCAGATAGGCTGCCAGCGCCTCGTAAAGCGAGACGCCACCCAACGGGAGGCACAACATCACGATCGGCAGCGACGCGAAAATCAACAACAGCAAATGGCAAAGCGAAGCCAAGAGCTTGCCGAGCACGATGGCGCTGGGTCGCAGAGGGCTGGCCAACAACATCTCATAGCTCTTGCGTTCCTTTTCGCCGGTAATCGCACCGGCCGCAAAACTGGGGGCCATCATCGAGGCCAACAAATACTGGCCCAGGAACACCAGGTTGACCAGCCGCCGGGCAGCCTCCGGATTGGTCGTCAGATCGAGTTGTCGTTCTTGCGGCCAGGCCAAAAGAACGACGGCCGCGAGCAAACCCAGATAGAGCAGCAGCAATACAAACGCCCGCGTCATCCGCAAGTTGACCAGCAGTTCGCGTTGCAACACGGGATTTTCGAAGAGATACATGCGATCAAGGTCCGCGCTGCGATTGGTCGAAAACGAACTGGCCGCTCGATCAATCGCCATCATACCGGAAATTGGCGCGATTCAACCCGGATAAGTCGAGTCCGACCTTGGAGAGTCGGAGATGCCCAAAAGCTTGCGCATCTCGACTAGCGGCTGCAAATAGACGTCGAGCGGCAGTCCGTCGACGGTGGACTCCGGCCGCAAGGTCAGCCCGTCGATGGCGCCCGCGCGCTGGACCATCGCCTCGATCAAGGCCCTTTGGTGCGAGGGCTGCCAATCGCAACTTGCCTCTGTCCCCCGTAACTTTCCAATGGCCAACGCCAACGCATAAGCACCCCAATTGCTGACCCCGGCAATGAGCGTGAAATCGGTGGCAAGGCGGCAAGCATTACGTCCGGCCGCCGCCGATCCGATCGCCTCGACCAGTTGCTCCCACGGAAACTTTCCCATGCCGATCTCGTTGCCGCCATCGCCGATGCCAATCGTCGTGATCGGCAGCCGTTGCTCGCGAATGTACTCGAACAAACGATGGGATTTTGCGGTCAAATCGTTGATCGAGCCTCCACGCATGTTGTGGCAGACATTTTGATGTTCCGCGGAAACTTGATTTGCAAAATCATCGGTCGGTGAAGCGCTCGAACGGGTCTGTAATGCGAGCGAATCCAGAGTATGGCTCGGCCCGGGCCGTTCGATGGCAATCAGGTGCGATAACTGTTGACCCCGTTCGGACGCGAAGAACTCACGGACCCAGCGATCCGTTTTCGTGTTGAGATCCGGATCGTTGCTCATGCGAGCCGGGCAATTTGCTGTGCCGTCTTCGAAAGGAATCTCGACGAGCATCCGGCGATCGAGATTCCACAGCTCGCAGCCAACTTGCAATAGCGGCAGACCGTAAGCGTCACTGATCAAGTAGACGTCGACGCCGATCGTCAGCAGAGCCCGTGCCAGGAATAGCGCGCCCGGAGGGCCATCGGTTTCAGCCGTGACCCGTCCAGACGAAGTCGCGCAAAAGCCGGTAACGATGCCCACGGCACGTGCGTGCTGGGCAATGTGTACCGCGACGGTGCGCAATTGCCCAGCATCGAGAGGTTCGGCACTACGGCGAAAACTGGCCAGCCCTCGACCCGCCGGATCGAGATGGACGAGCTGTTCCAAGCCGAGCCAAGGCAAGCGGCGATCTTCTTCGGCAACGCGGAGCAAATCGGGCTGATCGATGGGGCGGCTGGTGGGTCGGCGACTCAAATCAGGAGGGCTCGCACGCCGAAACGGATTTGTTAAGATGGCAACCTTCGTATTCGGATTGTAGCAATGAAGTGATCCAGGGAAGCCCCAACCGTGGCCGAAGGCGAGCAACTGGAGAGAGTGTCCTGCTCTCGCACACATCGAAACAGATTGGTGTTTTCGGCCTGAAACAGCCGGCTGTTGATTCGGAAAAAGGGTGTCCTTGACACCAATAAACGGGACGAGTACAAACTAGATAGTTCGTGAAAATTGTCACAATCCTTGTTTTGCGGTGGTTTTTCGTTTTCCGAGGGCTGCACCCAGCTTGGGTTTGCATTCCAAGGACGAGGCCATGGCGCTCGCGTGCCAGCCGCTGCGAAGTAAGGCGATTTAGTCAGGCCTGAGGGTGATTGGGCATGGCCGAGAAGAAGAAAATGTCGGTGGCCGAGATTTTGGCCGCTGCACGCAAAACAGATTCCAGCCAGGCTAGCAGCGCGCCTGCTGGCCGCGCTGAGGAGCCCGCCGCTGCTGCATCGGCACCTGCCGAGGCGCCGCCGGCGCCAGTCGCTAAGAAGCCTGCCCCTGCAAAGCCGGCGGCTAAGCCCGCGGGCGGCGCACGATTGAGCGTGGCCGAAATGATGGCTGCCGCTCGCGCGGAGAAAGGCGAAGGCGCCGCGGCAGCGCCAAAGCCAGCCGCCCCCAAGCCCGCTAAAACAGAATCGCCCGCGACTAAGCCAGCCGCCGCAAAAGCGTCACCCAAGCCAGAGCCCGTCGCGGCCGTTGCCAGCGGACCAAAAGACACCGGCAGCATATTGGCGGAAGCACGCACGGGTGTGAAACCGGGCCCGATGTCGAAGGCCGAGGCTGCACTCAAAGCGCCTGCCGCAAAACCCACCGCCAGGCCGGAGAAGCCACGCGTCGCGGTGCCGCCGATGCCGGCCAAGCCCGACTATGCCAAACCCAAGCCGAAAGCACCCGAGGTCGAAAGCCGTCGCGGTTTTCTCACCGGCGTGATGCTCGGCTCGTTTTTGGGAATTGGTTGGACTTCGATGGCTGTGACCCAATTGCTCTGGGCATTGGGCGCAACGCGGTTCATGTTCCCGAACGTGTTGACCGAACCGCCCAGCCGGTTCAAGGTCGGCTTCCCCAGCAATTTCGCGCCAGGCCAGGTCGAGACAAAGTTCATTCCGCAGTACGGCGTGTGGGTCGTCAACTATGAGTACAACGGCAAATCCGAAATATACGCGCTACGTTCGGTGTGTACCCACTTGGGCTGCACGCCCAATTGGCTCGAAGGCGAGCAGAAGTTCAAATGCCCCTGCCACGGCAGCGGCTTTTATAAAGACGGCATCAATTTCGAGGGACCGGCCCCACGGCCGCTCGAGCGGTATGCCATCAAGCTCGCCGATGATGGTCAATTAGAAGTCGACAAAAGCAAGATCTTTCAGGAAGAAATCGGCCAGTGGAGCGACCCGGCTTCATTCGTTGCAGTCTAGGCTTGGTTGCTTGCCGCCCCAAGACAGTGAGATGCTGCGCTGTCGTGGAGCGGGAAACATCGTGCGGCGCCCGGCTTGATGCAGACCCCACGGCCCGACGCCTCGCTTCTGTTCCATCTGCTACTCACGAGCAGTCCGGTACCCGTTGCAATGCCGGACCCTCCGTTGTGTTGCGGCCCTTGAGTGGATTTTTTTCGTTTCTTTGATGACGTTACTTTTCTCTGGCAGATTACGGTAGCAAACGATGTCCATCGGCGAAATGATTCGCGAATCGCAGGTCTGGAAGAGCGTCTTCAGGCACCCCATGCCCCAGGATCGCCGCAATCGCATTGTGGTGATGCTGACCAACTTCTTTCTGCAC
>JAYVCO010000477.1:0-5374 GCA_043749935.1 Planctomycetia bacterium | reverse complement strand
GCGTTGATTCTGATGGTCGTCTTCGCCGCCGTGGGAGCGGTGGGCACGAACACGAATCAGACTTGGGTCAACAACGACGCACGCCTGAAAGCGGTTAATTTCGGATCGTGATCACGACGTCCGTCTCAGGCGGTCGTACAGTAGCAGACCCACCAGTGTCTTGGCATCTTCGATCGTGCCGTCGAAGACCATCCGCATCGCATCGTCAAAGCTGACCAGCAGCGTTTCGATGTTTTCTCCCGGTTCGAGCGCGGTCGGTCCCGGTTCGAGTCCGCTCGCGAGGTACAAATACATGCGCTCGTTCAAGATTCCGGGCGACACGAAAAACTCTCGCAGCTTTTCGACTTTCGCGGCGCGATAACCGGTTTCCTCCACCAGTTCACGCGAGGCGGTGAGCGCCGGATCTTCTCCTGGTTCAAGTGTTCCGGCCGGCAGCTCGATGAGTGATTTTGCGACGGCCACGCGGAAATTGCGGATCAAGCAAATTCGACCGTCGTCGAGGATCGGCAAAATGGCAACGGCGCCTGGATGTTGCACGGTTTCTCGGAAATGGATCTTCCCGTCCGAGCCTGTCTCGGTGTGGCGAACCACGCGAAAACGCCGAGTTACCAGTAATTCTTCCGGCTCTCTCGCCATGCGCTCGAACCCTCAATCGTTGATTGAATGGATATTCGTTGTTAAGATAGCCTCAGCAGCGCATTTCCCCAAGTTAGGCGTCACCAAAACGCTTCATCCACAGAGCATGATGAACGATATGCCGAGTTGGAGCCTGTACATTGGTCGATGGCGACGCGTACACCTTCGCCTGCACGCAATGTTCGTTGCCGTGGCCGTGTTTGTTCTGTTTTTGGCCACCCATGATCCAGTCTCGGGCTCGTCCGGATATGGCCTGCTAAGCATTGCAATTCTGTTTGCCAGCGTCTTGGCTCACGAAATGGGGCATTCCTTTGCGGCGGCACGGGTGGGGGGCAGCGGCGACCAAATTGTCATTGGGCCGCTGGGCGGCTTGGGTAACGTAGAAATTCCGCGCGAACCCCAGTCGGAACTGATTGCGACACTGGCCGGCCCGCTTGTCACGCTGGGGATCTTGCTGCTGGTGTTGCCGGTGCTAGTCGCCACGGGAATCAGCGTTCCTCCCTTGCTGAGCCCTCTGGAACCGGTCGGTCTGCTAGAAGGTGCCTTGTGGGCCGTGGCGCTCAAGCTGACGTTCTGGATGAATTGGCTGATCCTGATCGTCAACCTGTTGCCGGCGTTTCCACTCGACGGCGCTCGCATGCTGCGCACGATGCTGTGGCCCGCGCTCGATTATCGCAGTGCAGGACACGTGGCGGTACGGGCCTCCAAATTGACGGCGCTCGGAGTGTGCCTGTTGGCCTGGTTGATGCGCGACGCTCATAGCGCCGACGTTTTGCCGGCGTGGGTTCCTCTGCTGCTATTTGCCACTTTTATCTACTTCAGCGCCCAGCATGAATCCGCCCGATTGGACGAGGGCGAGTGGGATGAGGAGATGCTCAGCTATGATTTTTCGCAAGGCTATACGAGCCTCGAGCGGGCGTCCGAAGCACCCCGCAGCCCCGGCCGTTCAATGCGCCGTTGGCTGAAAAATCGCCGCGAGCTGAGGCGCAAGCGCCGGCTATTTCAAGAACAAGAAGAAGAGCGACAAGTAGACGAAATCTTACTTCGGCTGCACGAAACCGGAATGAACGCGTTGACCGCCAAAGAGCGGTCGCTGCTGAATCGCGTCAGTGCCCGTTATCGCAATCGCCAGCGCAGCTAGGGTGCTTGAGGACGTACAGACAAGGCATTATGCCTTGAATTGGCTGGCGTAAAGGTCTTTGAGCGATTGCACGCCCAATCGCATGGCCAACACATCGCTGCCAAAGGTAATCATCTGGCACCCTTTCTCCGCACACCGATCGGCATATTCCGGGCCCGCGGGCACAATGCCCCAAGCTTTCCCGTGCCGGCGGCACGCATCGGCCACTCGGTCGATCGCGGCCCATACGAGCTCGTGGTTGGGCTGGCCCAGCACGCCTAACGACTGCGACAGATCAGCCGGCCCGACGAACAACAGATCAAGTCCGTCGATGGCCGCGATTTTGTCGGCTTGCTCGAGTGCTCCGAGCGTTTCGATCTGGATGGCCACGAAATGGTCGAGGTTGGCATCGCGCGCCAATTCGATCTGAGTCTTGTGCGTGAAATGGGCATCGGCGCCTTGCGTGTTCAGGCCACGCACGCCGCGCGGCGCGAACTTAGCCCAGCTCACGAATTTTTCGGCCTCGTCGGCCGAACCGACCTGTGCCGCCATGACCCCATCGGTCCCAGACTCCAAGGCCTGTGTCACGGCTGCATAATTGGTGACGGGCATCCGTACGAAACTACCTAGACCACAGGCCCGGCCGACCAGGGCGGCCATGGTGATCTGGTCGGTCGAAATGCCAGCATGTTCCGCGTCGAGCCAGAATCCGTCGTAGCCACCTGCCAGGCCAAAAAGTTGCAGCGAAACTGGGTGAACCATGCGACCGGCGCAGAATACGCAGATCAGCTTTTTTGCCGCCAGCAGATCCTTGAAGAAGCCGGGCATGAGAGGCCTTTCGGAGCAATGTCGCCGGAATTGTAAATGCCGCAAACTCTAGACGTTAGGGCTTCGATCGGTCTTCGTCAAGAAGCCCCTTGGGAGGCGTTTCATCGGCCTCCGGCAAGTCGCCAAATCTCCGGCCGAGCTAGAATTCATTGTCCGTAAACCAGCCGTTTCATTCCAAAAAATGCAAAATCTTGAATTCCACGGTGAACCTGCCGGACGATACGGTGTCTAAGCTCACGATGGCCACCTTTTCGCGGGAGTCGGTGTTGACTTCGCTTGACGGGCGGCCGGAAGCATGCGAATGTAGGCATGTGGAGTGGCGTGCTTGTCGGCTCGCCGCTTTAGAGCGTTTTGTTGACAGTCATTTTTTCTCTCCAACCGCGCGCAGCCGCAGGGAGCATCCCATGCGTACGAACATCAACGCCGCCGTCACGAATTGCACCGTCTTTGGTTTCGGCCAAGACCGCGCCGTGTCGTCGTTGGTGGCTACGTACGCACATGCTGCGCAGCATCATGCATCACGGCACGCCAGCAAACGTGCTCGCGATCTGGACCGCGCGAATAAGCGCCGCGGCTCGGTTATCGCGGTCGTTACTGGCGCGGTCCAGTTGGTCGAGCAGATGTGCTTGGCCATTATTGGGCCGCAATGGCAGCCGGTGCGACGCACGTCGCCAGTGCTCGTCATGGCCTGAGAACGAATCGAAAGATTCGCTCCAGAGCACCTGACGAACCCGTTAAACCCGGCCGAGGAAGCGGTCTAGCCCTTGGGCTTACCGCGGCTTTCCTCGACCCCTTCGCCACGCGTTTGTGCCGTCACGATGCATTTTTTCCTGGGGAGAGTGTCATGCAATTATTGGAGCCCACTACCGAACCTTCCGAGTGCAGCCTCGTGCTGGCCGCTCAGGAAGGCGACCGCGAGGCGTTTGGCCAGCTTGCTCAACGATATGAACGGGCCGTCTATGCGACGGCTCTGCGACGGCTCGGCAACCATGCCGAGGCGCAAGAAGTCTGCCAGGAAGTTCTGGTTCGAGCGATGCAGAAGATCTCGCAACTTCGCGAGCCAGAGGCCTTCGGTTCATGGCTGCAAGCCGTCACCAATCGCATGGCGATCAATCGGGCCGTACGCAAGCGGTCGGCCGTTGCGGTGGAACCCGACGTGCTGGCGGCCACTTGCGTCGATGCCGAAACGCCTTTGACCAAGGCGCTCAGCCGCGAGCGTCAGTCGCAGGTACGCGCCGGCCTCGGCCGCTTGGGCGAGCTGGATCGCGACACACTGGTGGCGTTTTACGTCGAAGGTCAATCGCTCATCGAGATGAGCGAGGGATTTCGCTCGCCGGTTGGCACGATCAAGCGGCGGCTGCACGTCGCGCGCAAACGGTTGGCCAAGGAATTGGAAGAGCTCGTGGCAGTCTGACATCGGGGCCGAAATTGCTCCCGGCCGGATGTCGGGCTCGCCCGAGCATTCCTTCCCGCACGCCCACACCGGGTACACGACTTCCGGCTTATTTTTCGTTGGCCGTGACAGCGCCCACTGCCAACGAGACCCAGCCGAGGATCCACGCGAATCCGCCCAAGGGCACCACGAGCACAAACGGCCGTAGCCCGGTGAACACCCAGGCGTAGAGCCCGCCGGAGAACACGACGATTCCGAATAGGAATGCGCCACCAGCCACGGCAGTCCATCGTGACGGCTGCCGCGCGCTGAGCAGTCCAATCAGGATCAGCGCCAGGGCATGTGCCATTTGATAGCGGACCGCCACGTCGTAAGTTTCGAGCTCGGCATCCGGCAGGTGCAATTTCTCCTTGAGAAAATGCGTGCCGATGGCTCCCGCCGCCACCGCCGCGCCCGCCAAAATTGCGCCTGAGACAATCCAAAACCTGCCGACCATGAACGATCTCTCGATTCGAAGGTTGAAGTTCCGGGGCAACTGCTAACGTCTCTTGCAGGCCGCGCCGTCGCACCCATGATAACAAACGCCCGGCTGGGAGTTTCTTCCGCCGGGCGTTCGCGTTGTGCTATTTCGAATATTCGGTCACGCTTGATCACGGAGGAGCCTGAATGCCCAGCCGTTCTTCTTCCTCTTCCTGGATGATGATGCGCGGCGTGACCATCATCATCAAACTTTGCGTTTCGCGGCCGATGCCGACGTTCTTGAACAATCGGTTGACGTACGGAAGCTTGCTGAGAATCGGCACGCCAAACTCATTGCGGCCCTCGCTCAAGCGCTTGATGCCACCCAACAGCACGGTTCCGCCGTCCGGCACGCTAACCGTGGTGTTCACCGAAACGATCGAAAAGTTAGGCAACTGAATCGTAATACCGTCGGTTGAAGTCGTCGAGTTGTCGGTATTGGCCGTGCTGTCGCCGCCACCGCCACCGGTGCTTTTGTTGGCGCTTGTGTTGTTGGTCGTGGTCTTCGAGCCGGAAAACGTGAACTCGCGAACGTCGCCAATTTGGCTGAAGAACGGAATCACGGTGAGCCGCACGAAACGCCGGTCGTTGCTGATAACCGCCTGTACCGAAAGGTAGGTGCCCTCCGAGAGCACGGTGATGATCGGTTGATAGGCGGCGGCGAAATCGCCCACGACTGGTGTCACGCTGATCACGAATGGGGTTTGCGTAAAGTCTGAAACCGACGCCTGCTGGCCATTGAATAGCGTGACCTTGGGGGCCTGCAGCACGTTGCTGCGGCGATCGCCTTGGGCCGCGTTCACCAGCAAGAAGGCCTCCAAGTCGCTGAGAATTGCAAAGCCAAAGTGGGCCACTTCGACCGGCTGGCCGAATTGCGG
>JAYVCO010000476.1:0-8299 GCA_043749935.1 Planctomycetia bacterium | reverse complement strand
GACTGACGGACGTGGCGGGAAACGTGGTGCAAGCGATCCTGGCTTAAGAACGGTCGAAAAATAACTTCCGCAATTTGTCTGCCCTCACCCTGCCCTCTCCCGGCGGGAGAGGGTTTCAATGACGAAGTTATTCTCGTCCATTTCTCACATTGGAGCATTCAAAAACTGGCAGAGCCAGGACGGAGAAGATCATGGCGAAAGTCCGCTGGGGGGTTTTGAGTACGGCGAAGATCGCGCTGGAGAAAGTCATTCCGGCCATGCAGCGAGCCGAGCACTGCGAGATCGTGGCCATCGCCTCGCGCGATGCGGCCCGCGCACGAGCGGCAGCACAGCGGCTCGGCATTGCCAAGGCCCACGGCTCGTACGAACAACTGCTGGCCGATCCGGACGTCGAGGCGATTTATAATCCTCTGCCCAATCATCTACACGTTTCCTGGTCTATCGCAGCTCTCGAGGCGGGCAAGCATGTGCTGTGCGAAAAACCGATCGGACTCTCGGCCACCGAAGGGCAAAAGTTAGTCGACGCGGCCCATCGTCATCCAGAACTGAAGGTCATGGAAGCCTTCATGTACCGCCACCATCCGCAGTGGCTGAGGGCCAGGCAGATCGTCGACGACGGCGGCATCGGCCAACTGCGCACGATCCAGTCGTTTTTTTCGTATTACAACGACGACCCAGCCAACATTCGCAATCAGACCGATATTGGCGGCGGTGGGCTGGCCGATATCGGCTGCTACTGCATTTCGCTGGCGCGATTTATTTTCGCCGCCGAGCCGCGGCGCGTGATGGGTCTGGTCGAATACGATCCGCAGTTGAAGACCGATCGGATCGCGTCGGCGATTTTGGACTTCGGCAGCGGGACGTCCACCTTCACGTGCAGCACGCAGTTGGCGCCCTATCAAAGGGTCAATATTCTTGGCACGGAAGGTCGCGTGGAGATCGATATTCCCTTCAACGCCCCGCCGGATCGCCCTTGCACGATGCGCCATCAGCATTCCTCGAGCGTTGACGAAATCTCGCTGCCGTTGTGCGACCAGTACGCCATCCAGGGCGATCTGTTTTCGCAAGCCGTGGCGAACAACAGCCCGGTGCCGACGCCGCTCGAAGACGCGGTGGCGAACATGCGCGTCATCGAGGCTGTCGTGAATAGCGGAAAGACGGGCGCTTGGATCTGAGGCAATTCGGGACTGCTAAGAATTTCGCGGCAAATCGTCGCTGGCCTGGGAGCCAACGAAAAACCCCTGTCGCGTTCTTCGCACGGCAGGGGTTTTTTGTCGTCGGAAGATGCCTGTCCATTTCTCGGCCTGTCCATTTCTCGGACAGTGCATTCCCTTTTAGACAGTTCGTTTGCGTCGCGCCAGTTTGTGAGCCTGTTCCCAGGCCAGCCACCAGGCTGCTGCCTGGCTGGGCGCTTGTGCGATGATCCAATGTTTACGACGCTGACCCGTGACAATCCATACGCGACCCTCGGGACGCTCGACACAAAGATCTCCCATGGCCCAGCCGCCACGACGTAGGCGGTCTAACGACAGATCGACTCTTGGATACGCGAGCATAGCTGAACTCCTCGTGGGGTCGAGACGAGCCGACCCGAATCCTGGAATAAGGAATAGATGAGAAAGTGCCTGTCCGCCTCAGTTCCCGCATCTGCCAAAGAAATGTTGCAGATGAGTCCCGTACGTGAAACTATGCTAACTTCGCGTGTCGCGCAATTCGAGATGCAAGGGTAAACTTTTAGGAAAAATCTGAATTGCCGGTGGCGGAAACGAGTATCCCCCACAGCGGTGGAAAACTTGCCAGTCGAGTGGTCGCGTTAGAATCAATTCGTGCGCGTCAAATCGCTTTATTCCCGACAATCCCAATCCCCGTTTGCACAATTGTCGCGGCCGGTTTGGTCATGAGGCAGCGGCTTGCGCAATCTTCTTGCGAATATGATGCGCAATGGCTTGTAGCCCGCGCATCCGCACCATGCCTAGCGACTCGGCAAGACCGAAGCGATGCACGAGATTCGGGTCCAGGGCTAAGACTTCCTCGGCTCTGGCTCCCGAGAAAAGATCGACCAGCACGCTCACGAAGCCTTTGACGGTGGGCGCCTCGGGCGCGACGTGCGCATGGATCCGCACCTGGTCGTTATCGGTCGTGACCCACAGAAAAACCGGCGTTTGGCACTCGTGAACCCGGTTCAAGCCGGCGTCGCGTTCTGCCTGGTATTGGCTTGGCAGCGGTGCAAGTTTCTCGGAAAACTCGAGCAATAACTCCAACCGTTCGCGCGGTTCAAGCTCGGCGAATTCACTCGAAAGCGAATCGAGTCGTTGAGATAACGTGTCGGTCACGAACCGCTCCTCGCCGCCTCAGGAGTTGACGCGGGCTGGCCAGTTCCCTTTTCGATCGGCACGCCCACGGTATTGCCCCATTCGGTCCATGAGCCGTCGTAGTTTTTCACTTTCGGAAATCCCAGCAGGTATTGCAGTACAAACCAGGTGTGACTCGATCGCTCACCAATCCGGCAATAGGCAATCACTGGCGCTCGGCGCTTGAGACCGGCTTCGCCCGCGTATATTTTTTCGAGTTCCTTGGCTGACTTGAATGTGCCGTCCTCATTGGCGGCCCGCGACCAAGGCACGCTGCAAGCGCCTGGAATATGGCCGCCGCGCAAGGCCCCCTCTTGCGGGTAGTCGGGCATGTGCAGCAGCTCGCCCGTGAATTCACCGGTCGAGCGAACGTCGACTAGCGGCTTGCCCGCGCGTTGGTGCTTGAGTACTTCGTCGCGAAAGGCGCGGATCGTGGTGTCTGGATCTTTGGCGACATACTGAGTGCGCGGGTATTGCGGCTCGGGATCGCGCGACCACGGGCGGTTGTCCAGCTCCCAGCGTTTACGGCCGCCGTTCATGATCCGGCAGTTGGCGTGGCCATAGAGCTTGAAAACCCAAAACGCATAGCAAGCCCACCAGTTGTTCTTGTCGCCGTAGAAGACGACCGTTGTTTCGTTGCCAATGCCCTTGCTCGAGCAAAGCTCGGCAAACCGCTGCTTGTCGATATAGTCTCTCACCGTCTGGTCTTGCAGATCGATGTGCCAATCGATTTTCACCGCGCCGGGAACGTGGCCTTGCTGATACAGCAAGACGTCTTCGTCCGATTCGACAATGCGAACCGTGGGGTCTTGTCGGTGTGCCTCGACCCAAGCGGTGTCCACCAACATTTCCGGGTGCGCATACTCTTTTGCCATCGCTCAGGTTCTCCAGTTGCATATCGACCGTTTCGATCGCGATTCGGTTTCCGCCAATCCCAGAATTTTAGCGCTAGTGGCCTGGGAATGAAAGGGAGTGGCAGGTGGATGACGTGTAGCCGGCCGCGACAGCTAGTCGCGCAAACCTGTGGTACAATCGCAAAATGGCCCGCGCTGCTCTGAAAATAAGATTCGGTCGAAACTTCGCAAGCGGCCCGTTAGTTGCCATGTTGGCCTGCTGCGGAGCCGTGGTTTTTGGCGGCCCTTTGCCTGCTCAAGCGGGCTTCGCAGTCATTACGAACCGATGTTCACTAAAAGTGTCCTTTTACCTTTCCGAGCGGCAGACCGGTTCGCCGACGTTCGGGCAGCGGACCCTGGAGCCCGGCGACGTCGTTTCGCTTGTGCTGTCCGAACCGGCCGAGTTAATTTATCAGGCCGCTGGATTGCGAAAATCGCATGCGGTTGCTCCGAATGGAATTTATTATTTTGGCAGCGTTCGAGGCGAGTCTGTCGAGTTTCGCGAGATTGGCCTGACAGCGCCGCAGCCGGCCGCTCACGAGGCGTTTCGCCTCGACTCGGCTGGCGATTCAACCGATCGGGAGCGACCTCTCAAGCCACCGAACGTGGTGATTCCGGTAAAAATCCTGTTCGACGAAGACGAAGTGACAAAACCGTCGGTGTGGGAAAAACGCATGCGAGCCCGTTTCGACGAGGCGTCTCGCATTTTCGCTCAGCACTGTTTTGTGGAATTCAAAATCGTCTCGGTCGGCAGTTGGCGTTCCGACGACACGATTGACGATCTCGAAAAATCGCTGGCCGAATTCGAACGCACCGTCGACCCGGCACCCGCGCGCGTGGCCATTGGCTTCACCGGCCAGATCAAGCCTCGTGTGGTCTATCCACACCTCGGCGGAACCCGCGGCCCGTTGCACACGCATTTGCTCGTGCGCGAATGGGTCAGCCGCAATAGCGAAGCGGAATGCCTGGAAGTCCTGGTGCACGAGTTGGGGCATTTCCTCGGAGCGGTTCATAGCCCCGAGCCGAATTCAGTCATGCGCAGCCAGTTGGGCGATCGCCAGGCGCGGGCGGCAAAATTCCGCATCGTATTCGATCCACTCAACACGCTGGCAATGTGTCTGGTCGGCGAGGAGCTGGGCATACAACCGCAGGTCAGGTTTTCCGAGATGCGAAATCCAACGCGGGGTCAACTGCGCAAGCTGTATATTGAGTTGGGCCGCGCACTACCTCAAGATCCGACCCCACTGCTCTACCAACGGCGACTCGACGCCGACCGCCAAGAGGCCGAATGAGTTGCCGAGGCGAATACGCGCCCTGCGGCCGCTTGACCCGCGAGTTTCGGCAACCGACACTAGTGGATCGGCTACGCTAACTTTTTGGGTACCCAAGTAGATGAAATAGTCCCCGGCCGACAACGAGACCTGGCAACTTTTGAGGAGCTCTGGCGATGCGAAATTTGGTCCACGGGCTACTGTTTGGTATTTTTGCCACCATGATGACCACGGCCTCCGCCTTTAGTGATGAAACGAAAACCCTACGAGCCGGCATTATTGGCCTCGATACATCTCACGTGCTGGCCTTTACGGAATTGCTCAACGGCCCCAAAGCGGTTGGCGATCTGGCCGGTGTGAAGATCGTCGCCGCATTTCCCGGCGGTAGCCCGGATATTCCAGCCAGCGCCGATCGGCTGGTGGACTACACCAAAAAAGTTGGCGATCTTGGGGTCGAGATCGTTCCGTCGATCGAGGCGCTACTGGCGAAGGTTGATGTCGTGCTACTGGAGAGCGTCGATGGTCGGCCCCACTTGGCGCAGGTGATTCCCGTTTTGCGCGCCAAGAAGCCCGTGTTCATCGACAAGCCGGTCGCCGGATCGTTGGCCGATGCGGTAGCGATCTATCAATTGGCGAAAGAACTCGACGTGCCCTGCTTTTCCAGTTCATCGTTGCGTTTTAGCAGCGGGATTTTGGGGATGCGGAACGACTCGCGCGCCGGCGAAGTGCGTGGTTGCGAGGCGCATGGCCCTTGCAGCCTGGAGCCGCACCATCCCGATTTGTTTTGGTATGGCATCCACGGCACCGAGATACTGTTCACGATCATGGGCAAAGGCTGCGTCGCCGTTTCACGTGTGCAAACCGACGGCACGGACTTTGCCCTGGGCCGATGGAGCGATGGCCGCGTCGGCACGTTCCGGGGGCTGCGCGATGGCGCTTCGGGTTACGGAGCCACCGTGTTCGGCAGCAAGTCGATCGTGCCCAGCGGCAGCTACGAGGGCTATCAACCGTTGGTGGTTGAAATCGTCAAGTTCTTCAAGACCGGCAAACCGCCGGTGAGCGCCGAAGAAACACTCGAAATCTACGCCTTCATGGAAGCCGCCGACGAGAGCAAGCGTCAAGGAGGCGCGCCGGTGACGATCGAAAGCGTGATGGCCAAAGCCAAACAAGCCGCGGCCGCCAAAAACCTGACTTCCGCCAGTCCTTGATCGGGTGGCAGGCAAGTCGATTTGGCCGGTATTTTGTGTTAAGCTCAAGGCCAGAACAGCCGGCTGCCCCAATGGCACGCTGGCAGTATGGATTGCACGAAGCAGTCGCATATTGGCGCGAGGTATCAGGAGCCAGCATGAGCGATCAGCATTCCACACCGATCCTTCGTCGGGCCGGTTGCAGCCCGGTGGTCTCGCGCCGCCAGATGTTGCAAATCGGCGGCCTAGGACTAATGGGGCTTTCGCTTCCGCGCTTGCTGGCGGCTGACGGCGCTCGGGCACTGGGTGGCATTGCCCCGCGGGCCGACTCATGCGTGCTGATTTTTCTCAATGGTGGACCCAGCCATCTAGATATGTGGGATATGAAGCCGGATGCGCCGGAAGGCATCCGGGGCGAGTTCAAACCCATTTCTACGAGCGTGCCAGGCATCCAATTCAGCGAACACCTGCCCAAGCTCGCGCCCCACGCGCATCGCGCGACCATCGTCCGCTCGATGCACCACTCCGTCAACAATGCGCACGCCTTGGCCGTGTACACAAGTCTCACCGGCCATGACCGGGGCGATGGCAATGTCGCAGTGGGAACCGGCGGAGGTGATTATCCGGCGGTCGGTTCCGCGCTGGGCAAGCTGCGTCCACCCGAGCAGGCAATCGTGCCGCACGTCTGTTTGCCTTACATCACCAAAGAGGGAGCTGGCGGGCCGCCACAACCCGGTTTTTTTGGCGGCATGATCGGCCGCGCTTACGATCCGTTGTTCGTGCTGAAAGATCCGAACGCGAAGGACTTCGCCGTTCCCGAGCTGACTTTGTTGACCGGTGTCTCGGTGGAACGGTTTTCCGCGCGGCAAGAATTGTTTCGCTCGATCCACGAGCGGTTTGAGCGCGGCCCGGGCCGTTCGGCCTACGATGGCATGGATGGCTTTCGCCGCAGCGCGCTAAATCTGCTGACCTCCGAGCGGACCCAGACAGCCCTGCGCATCGGCGATGAAACGGATAAAGTTCGCGAGGGCTACGGCCGCAACATCTATGGGCAGAGCGTGCTCTTGGCTCGACGTTTGATCGAAGCCGGTACCCGGATGGTGACGATCTCGTGGGCGCCCGACGCCAATGCCACCTGGGACACACACGGTTCTAATTTCAAAAAGCTAAAGAACACGCTGTTGCCGCAGTTCGACTCGGCATGCAGCAGCTTGGTGAGCGATCTGGCCGAACGAGGATTGCTCGATCGCACGCTCGTCGCGGTCCTTGGCGATTTCGGCCGCTCTCCCAAGGTCAACGCTGCAGACGGCGGCCGCGACCATTGGAATTACTGCTATAGCCTGATGTTGATTGGCGGCGGCATCAAAGGTGGATTTGTTTACGGCGCGAGCGATAAGATCGGCGCCTTCCCGGCACGCGATCCTCTTGTGCCCGGCGACATTATCTCGACCATCTACCATTTGCTGGGCGTCCCGCACGATTTTGAGTTGCACGATCAACTCGACCGGCCGCATCGGCTGGTGCCCGCCGGCAACGTGGTTCCGGCGCTGTTGGCTTGAAACCGTGTTGGCCTGAGAAACTTGCAATTGCACTTGAAGTCGACCACAAGGAGCGAGTGAATGGCGGACCCAGCGATTTTTGGTTTTTTGCGTTTGAACGGTTGGCGTGTTGCTTGTGGCAAGTTGCGGTTCGTGCTGCTAGTCTGTGCGATGCTTGTTGTGCCACGTGCGGGCTCGTTGGCCGAGGACAAACCCACGCCGGCTCCAATGCCCGATACGGTCGTGGCCGGCGCCATGCTGGTGGAGGTTTATGGCGATCCGCGGTTCTTCGAGGGTCCAACGTGGGATCCCGGCACGCAGAAGCTTTACTTCACGGCCTTTGCCGACAAGGACACGCAAATTCTTCGTCTCGATGGACCTGGCAAGGTTCACGTCTTCAAAGACAACACGCAAGGGGTTAACGGCACGTACCTGTCGCTCGATGGGCGGCTGCTTGGAGCGCAAGCGTTCGGACACCGAATCGTCAGCTACGATTTTGCGACCGGCGACGAGCAGGTGCTGTCCCACGACGAAACGTGGCACCAACCGAACGATATCTGCCAGACGCCGAATGGCGACATCTACTTCACGGATCCCGACTTCGGCGAAGGCAAGACCAGTTCCGTGTTTCGCCTGTCGCAGGGAAAGGTGACCAAGGTCATTTCGGAAATGGCCAAGCCCAACGGGTGCATCGCTTCGAACGACGGCCACACGTTGTATGTGGGCGATAGCCATCACAAACATTGGAAGGCGTTTTCGATTTTTTCCGATGGACATTTGGGAGAAGGCCGATTGTTCTTCAATCCCAAGACGGACAATCGCGATTCGCCCGACGGCATGTCCATCGACGAACAGGGGAATTTGTATTTCGCCGGTCGTGGCGGCGTGTGGGTCGTCACGTCCACGGGTTTGTCGCGCGGTCTGATTCCGGTTCCCGAGTTTTGCTCGAACCTGACTTTCGGCGGCCCGGACGGAAAGACTCTCTATTTGACGTGCAGCAAGAAAGTCTATCAACTCGCGATGCAGGTTCGTGGAGGCCAGTTCCGCGAGAAAGCAAAG
>JAYVCO010000475.1:0-13101 GCA_043749935.1 Planctomycetia bacterium | reverse complement strand
GTTTGGAAACAACTGCACGACGAGGGCCGGTTGACCGCGGCACAAGACCTGTTTTGGAACACCAAGCAGCCGGAAGAGTTGTACGATCTGCAAAACGATCCAGATGAAATTCAAAACCTGGCCGGCTCGGCTGTGCATCACGACGTCAAAGCCAGGCTGCGAAACGCTCAGCAGACGTTAGCCAAACAGATCCGCGACGTGGGGTTTCTGCCCGAAGGCGAGATTCACTCGCGGTCAGCGGGATCGTCTCCGTACGACATGGGCCACGATCCAAACAAATACGCGTTTGATCGCGTCTGGGCGACCGCCGAACTGGCTTCGATGCTAGCGTCAGAAGCAATCGGCGAGTTAAAACGGAGCATGACCGATCCAGACAGTGCCGTTCGCTGGTGGGCAACACTGGGAATCCTCATGCGTGGCCGCGACGGCGCACAGGCAGCGCGAACAGAGCTACTCACTGCGCTCGATGACAGTTCGCCCTACGTGCGGATTGTGGCTGCCGAGACCTTGGGGCGGTACGGCAGTGATTCCGATCTGAAAAGTTCGTTGGCGGTCTTGGCAAAGTTGGGGCCGCCCGACAAAAACGGTGTGTTTGTTTCGATGGCGACCCTTAATGGGCTGTATGAAATCGGCGAAAAAGCAGCGCCGCTCGTTTCCTCGGTCAATGCATTTCCACTCGAGTTTCCGGTTCCCGACGCACGGTTTGCACCGTATGTACCGCGGCTGGTGAAAGATTTGACAGACCGCGTCCGGTGATTTCCTGACTCGAAACGCCGGCTTCCAACGACCGCAGGCCAGCGCTCAGGGTGTATCCAGCGCCGGAAATGGAAACTCGGGCGATGGCGTATGCTGGGCGGCCATGAGAGCAGCCATGCGGGCGACGATTTCTGAATGGTCAGCCGCGACGTCGTTTTTCTCGCTGAGGTGATGGGCGATGTTATACAATTCGATCCGCATCCGCGGACGTTGCCCTTGCCCCTTTGGAGTCAGATTCTGGCGGATTCCTTTCCAATCTCCGATGCGCACCGACTGCTGTCCGCCATAGTCGGGAAACTCGCGATAAAGTAGTGGCCGATCGGGCTGTTTTTTCCCAAGCAATGTCGGCGCAAAACTGATTCCATCGATGCCCGTGGGAATGCCTTGCTCTGTCCCGATCAGCTCGAGAATCGTGGGCAGCCAGTCTTCGAAGCCGGTTACGCGATCTGAAACAGTGCCGGCGGCAATCCGACCCTTCCAGCGGACGATGCCGGGCACGCGAACGCCGCCTTCGTAGAGCGAGCCCTTGAGTCCCCGAAGCGGCCCGGCCGATTGAAAAAAGTCGGCGTCGGTACCCCCCAGACCATCGTATGCCGGACCGTTGTCGGAACTGAAAACAAAAATCGTTTGTTCGTCGAGATCGAGGCTTTTGACGAGCTCGACGATCCGCCCCACCTCGCGGTCCATCCGTGTAATCATGGCGGCATAAGCCGCCCGGGGCGCACGGTGGGGCAGATATCGTTTTTCGCCCAAGTAAGGTGTTTCGGGAAAAACGCCCAGATATTGTGCGAGCGAATCCTCCGGCACTTGCAGAGCCAAATGCGGCACGGTGGTTGGCATGTACAAGAAAAAAGGGCGATCCTTGTTCTCGCGGATGAAATTCCGCGCTTGCTCGGCAATCAGATCGGGAGCGTAATCTTTGCCAGAAAACGTCGCATAACTGGCCGGGTCATTGGGATCGACGCCGGCCGGCAATGTTGTCTGCACAGAAAACGCGTGATTGTTCAGCGGCACGCGCCGTTTATCGCTCCAGAGGTACGTTGGATAATAGTTGTGGGCGACCGTCTGGCAGTTGTAACCGAAGAATCGGTCAAAGCCCTGGACCAAGGGATCCCCCTCGCTGCCGGGCGGTCCGAGTCCCCATTTGCCGAATGCACCAGTCGCGTACTTCTGTTGTTGGAGAAGTCGGGCCAACGTTCGGGTCTGCGCGGGAATGGGATACTGGCCCTCTGGTTTCACAGGCCGATTGTTGCGAATGAATGCATGGCCCGGGTGCAAGCCGGTCATCAAAACACACCGCGACGGCGCGCAAACCGCATTGCCGCTGTAGTGCTGAGAGAGTCGCACCCCTTCGGCAGCCAATCGATCGAGGTTGGGTGTGCGGATGCGCTGCTGCCCAAAGCAACCTAACTCGGCATAGCCAAGGTCATCCGCCAGAATGAACACTACGTTCGGTTGCCTTGTCGGTGCTGCCGCAATGGCGGTGGACGAAAGCAATGCCGCGATGAACACGCCCAAAATCGCTTCAAATGACCGGCCAATGAATCGCGGAGAGCGGCGCATTGTTGACATGATATGTGTTGTCAAAAAATGGGGCGCGAGGCGTGGTTAGGGGCCATGTCCCTGGCTGCTAGCTGGCCATTCTCAGCCGCTCACGATTCCCTAGCAAGAGTTGGCAGCGCGACTCATACCAAGACGCGACTGCGGTGGTCCGTATCTACTTAACAGAAAACCACTTATGGCATATTCGGCATGAAGGAAAGTGAGACAGTTCCGCACGCATAAGCCGGCACCTATGCTTGACCATCAAATGCTAGCCGAGTATGATGCTGACTGACCAGTCAGTCCGACACTGCGAGGCGGTTTATGGCAAGCAAGGTCGAGAGCATCTCCAAACGCCCGGCCGGCGAGGCACTTTGGGAAAGCCGGAAAGAGGAGATCCTCACTCAGGCAGCAACGCTGTTTGCCAAGCATGGCTACTCGGAAACCGACACCCAATTGTTGGCCGAGACCATTGGCGTGGGAAAAGGGACCGTCTACCGCTATTTCCATAGCAAGCGGGAACTCTTTTTGGCCGCAGTCGACCGCGTGATGCGGATGATGCTCGAAAGAGTTAACGCCAATGTCCAAGGCATCGATGATCCGCTAGACCGGATCGCGGCCGGCATCAGGGCTTTTCTCGGGTTCTTTGCCGAGTTTCCGGAATTCGTCGAACTGTTGATCCAGGAGCGGGCTCAGTTCAAAGACCGCACCAAGCCGACGTTCATCGAACACCGGCTCGTCAACGTCGAACGCTGGCGCGGCATTTACCGCGGGCTGATTGCGCAAGAGCGGGTTCGCGACGTGCCCGTCGATCGAATCACCGACATCGTCGGCAATTTGCTGTACGGCACGATCTTCATGAATTACTTCAGTGGTCAGTCCAAGAGTGTTGAGGTCCAGGCCCAGGACATTCTCGACGTGGTTTTCAACGGAATCCTTACCGAACAGGAACACAAACGGCGGGCCGCGAGCTAACCGGCGATTCTAGCCTTATTCAGGCGAACCGATTCGTCGTTGCTGGGCTCTTGTGGTCGTGGAGATCTTGAAGTGGAGCGGGTACAGAATTACATCGCGATGCTGACGCTGATACTCGGCTGCGCCGCGATCGCAGGCTGTGTCAAACCTGCGCAATCGCAGCAGGCAGTAACGCCGCCGCCCAGCAAGCCGCCGGAAGTGTTCGTCAACCTGCCAACGACCGGAGAAATCACCGACTACGAGGACTTCACCGGACGAACCGTGGCCAGCAAGACCATCGAGATCCGCGCTCGAGTGACCGGCTACCTCGACAAGATCGCATTTAAGGAGAAGGAGGGCGGAGACGTCGAGCAAGGTGCGTTGCTGTTTGAAATCGATCCCCGGCCGTATGAAGCCGAAGTGGCACGAAATAGAGCCAGCGTGCTGTTGGCCGAATCGCATTTGAAGCGAGTTCAATTGGACTTCGACCGCGCGGAAAAACTGGTCGGCAGCAAATCGATCAGCCGCGAACAATATGACCAGGCCGCCGGCGATCGAAGCGAGGCCCGTGCGAATATCGAAGTCATGAAGGCCAACCTCGATGTGGCCAATCTGAATCTCCGCTTCACGAAAGTTCGCGCCCCCATCGGCGGCCGCGTCAGCCGAACTCAACTCGATCCGGGCAACCTGGTCAGGGCGGACGAAACGATTCTGACTACGATTGTCAGCATCGATCCGATTTACGCTTATTTCGAACTCGATGAACGCACGTTGCTGCGAATTCGCCGCTATACGGAAGAGGGTCGGATCAAGGGGGCGGACGGCCAACAGGCCGTGCCGGTTTGGATGGAACTGGCCGACGAAGAGGGCTATCCGCATCGCGGGACCATCAACTTCGTCGACAATCGGCTCGATCCGACCACCGGCACTTTGCAAGTCCGCGGCGTGTTTCAGAACACCGATCGCATGCTGTCACCGGGCCTGTTCGTGCGGGTCCGCTTGCCGATCGGCCAGCCTTACAAGGCCCTGCTTGTGTCTGAAGAGTCATTGGGCACGGATCAGGGTCAAAAGTTCGTGTACGTCGTCGACAAGGATAACATCGCACAATACCGGCGCGTGGAGGTCGGCAAACTTCAACAGGGACGTCGCGTGGTGCTCAAGGGAATCACCAAAGGCGACCGGATTGTCGTGAGCGGGTTGCAGCGCGTGCGGCCGGGCGCCGTCGTGCAGCCCAAACTTGTCGAGTCGACCGCCGAACAGTCCAACGATCAACCCTCGGATGTGGCCGAGGCGATTACCGCCGGCAAAGAACTGTCCCAAAAATAAGAAATGGTCGGGGGTCGGCCGTGATCTCGCGATTCTTCATCGATCGCCCCATCTTTGCCGCGGTGCTGTCCATCGTCATCACGTTGGCCGGCGCCATTTCCGCGTTCACGCTTCCGCTGGCGCAATTCCCGCCCATTTCTCCCCCCAACGTTTCGGTGAGTTGCACTTATCCTGGCGCCAGCGCCAAGGACGTGGCTGGATCGGTGGCGGCGCCAATTGAACAGCAGGTCAACGGCGTCGAAGGCATGCTCTATATGTCATCGAGTTGCACCAATGACGGCAGCTACAGCCTGACCGTCACGTTCAAACAAGGCGTCGATCTCAATATGGCGCAGGTATTGGTGCAAAACCGCGTCAGCCTGGCTCTCCCCATGCTGCCGGACGTGATCAAGCAGACGGGCGTGACAGTGCGGAAGCGCTCGCCAGACGTATTGATGGGCGTCGCCATCACTTCGCCCGGCAAGCAATACGACCAGCTCTACTTGAGCAATTATGTCCTCACTCGCATGAAAGACGAACTTGCCCGGATCGAAGGCGTCGGCGACATCGCATTGGCGGGCCAGCGCGACTACAGCATTCGCATTTGGGTCGATCCCGGGAAACTGGCCGAACGGAATTTGACGGCTGGCGACGTCGTGAAGGCCATTCGCGAGCAAAACGCGCAAGTGGCGACCGGTGTCATCGGAAACCCTCCGATGCAAGGCGACCAGAAGTTTCAAGTTACCCTCAGCACGCTCGGCCGGCTGGATAATGTCGACGAGTTCGAAAACATAATTCTCAAAGCAACTCCCGACGGCCGGCTGGTGCGCATCAAAGACATTGGCAACGTCGAGCTGGGTGCCAAGAATCAAGACGTCAGCGTGATGTTCGACGGCAAGCCCACCGTGTACATGCCGATTTTCCAGCTTCCGGATGCCAATGCGCTGGATACTCGCGACCGCATCTTGGCAAAGATGAAGGATCTGGCCAAGGATTTCCCCGCTGGAATCGAATGGGAAATCAACTTCGACACCACTCCTTACACGCGCGAGAGCATCAAGGAAGTCTTCAAGACACTACGCGACGCGGTAATTTTGGTGGCTCTGGTGGTGCTGGTGTTTCTGCAAAACTGGCGGTCGTCGATTATTCCGCTGGTCGCGGTGCCCGTGGCCATTATTGGCACGTTCGCGGCGATGGCCGCGTTTGACTTCAGTCTCAACAACCTGACGCTATTCGGATTGGTGCTGGCGATCGGAATTGTCGTCGACGATGCGATCGTGGTGGTCGAAGCGGTCGAGCATCACATCGCGTTGGGGCTTGCGCCTCGAGAGGCCTCGATACTGGCCATGAAGCAAGTCTCTGGTCCGGTCATCGCGGTGGGCCTGGTGCTGAGCGCGGTGTTTGTTCCGTGCGCATTCATTAGCGGAATTACCGGTGCGTTCTTTCGGCAATTCGCGCTAACGATTTCCGTCTCGACGATCATTTCGGCCTTCAATTCCTTGACGCTCAGTCCCGCACTGACCGCTGTGCTGCTGAAACCTCGGGGCGACAAAGTGGCTCCACCGCTGCCGTGGTTGGCGTTTGCGTTGGCCGGTGGGTGGTTGGGCTGGGAAAGGCTGACTCCGCTAGTTGCCCATTGGGCAACACCGGAATCCACCCTGGCCGTTGCGATGCCCTGGCTGATGACCGCGGCAGGCTCCGTTGCGGGCGCAGTGATCAGTTGGCCAATCAACAAGATCTTGAGCTTCGGATTTCGAGCGTTCAATTGGACATTCGATCTGGCCGGCAACGCCTATACCTGGATCGTCGGAAAACTGCTGCGCGCGACCGTGCTCGTGCTCGTTGTGTATGGCGGCTTGTTGGGGCTGACCTATCGTCAATTCGTCGAGACGCCCAAGGGCTTCATCCCCAACCAGGACATGGGCTACATGCTCATCAACGTGCAGTTGCCCGACGCCGCTTCGGAAGAGCGCACGGCGAAAGTGATTCGGCAAATCGAGAAAGTTGCCGCGGCTACGACCGGCATCCGACACGTCACCGGAATCTCCGGACAATCTTTCGCCTTGAACGCGATCGGCTCTAATTTTGGTTCCCTGTTCATCGGTCTCGATGATTACGATCAACGCCGCGATCCGAGCCGCTGGAGCACGAGTATCGTGGCGAAGCTGAACGAAGGCTTCAAGTCGATCGAAGGCGCGATGATTCAAGTCTTGCCGCCGCCACCCGTGCGCGGCGTCGGCAGGTCCGGTGGCTTTACGATCGTCGTTGAAGATCGCAGTGACGTCGGACTGGGCGTACTGCAAACTGAAACGGAGGATCTGATTCGCACCGGCATGAGCCAAGGGACGATTGCCAATCTGTTCAGTCCGTTTCGAGCGAATGTGCCGATGCTGAAAGTCGAACCCAATGCCAGGGAGTGCATGGAAAAGGGCGTCAATTTGCGCGACTTTTCCGACACGCTCCAGGTATATCAAGGCTCGTTGTACGTCAATGACTTCAATCTGTTTGGCCGCACGTGGCAGGTCATCGTACAGGCTAAGCAGCAATTTCGCGATTCGGTCGAGGACATTCCCAAGCTCAAGGTTCGCAACAGCGAGGGCGCCATGGTGCCATTGGGGTCCTTGGCGAATATTCGCGAGATCAATGGTCCGCTGGTGTTGACTCGGTACAACATGTATCCCTCGGCTTCGATCATGGGCGCTGCCAAGCCAGGCGTGAGCTCGCGCGACGCGATCGGAATCATGGAGAATTTGGCGGCCGCCGAGTTGCCCAAGTCGATGGCTTACGAGTGGACCGAAATGGCGTATCTCGAATTGAACGCCGGCAATACGGCGATGATCATCTTTGGTGTTGCCGTGATGATGGTGTTCCTTGTGCTGGCTGCGCAATACGAGAGCTGGTCGCTACCGCTGGCCATCATTCTGGTGGTTCCGATGTGCCTGTTGAGCGCGATCGTCGGCGTCAACCTGGCATCGATGGACATCAACATCTTCACCCAAATCGGCTTCGTGGTGCTCGTCGGTCTGGCAAGCAAGAACGCTATTCTGATCGTGGAGTTCGCCAAAATGAAACGCGATTCGGGCGAGTCGCGGCGCCAGGCCACGCTCGAGGCGTGCCGCTTGCGATTGAGGCCGATTGTCATGACGTCGTTCGCCTTTATTTTGGGCGTCGCGCCTTTAATGTTGGCCACGGGTGCTGGCGCCGAAATGCGACGGACGCTTGGTACCGCGGTGTTCAGCGGCATGCTCGGCGTGACGGTATTTGGCTTGTTCCTGACGCCAGTCTTCTTCTCCACCATCGATTGGCTGGGGGGAACTCCGCTGTTCGCTTCTCGAATCATGCGCGGGCTGGGCAGTTTTTCGCTGGGAATCCTAACGCTGCGTCCGGTGCGCACATTGGCCGGCCGCTGGCGTCGACCCGCAAAACCGTCTCGCCGCAAAGAACCGGCGCCGCCTGAGCCCGTATTGCAGAAGTGAGCTCTCGATTGTTCTCCAATTTCTTCATCAATCGACCGATCTTCGCATCCGTACTGTCGATCGTCGTCACGTTGGCCGGCGGGATCGCGCTATTCACGCTGCCGATCGCTCAATATCCGGAGATCACGCCGCCGACGGTCGAAGTGTCGGCGAGCTATCCCGGTGCCAATGCCCGGGTCGTTGCCGATACGGTCGCGGCGCCCATCGAGCAGCAGGTCAACGGCGTCGAAAACATGCTCTACATGTCGTCGCAGTGCATGAACGATGGCACGTACATCCTGACCGTGACGTTCAAGAACGGCGTGGATCTGAACATGGCGCAAGTGCTCGTGCAGAACCGTGTGGCTTTGGCGCAGCCGATCCTGCCCGACCTGGTCAAGCGGCGCGGCGTGACGGTGAAGAAAAAGTCGCCGAGCGTGCTGATGATCGTGAATCTGTTTTCACCTGGCGGCGCCCGCGACAATTTGTACCTCAGCAATTATGCCACGATCCAGCTCAAGGACGAGCTCTCGCGCTTACCGGGTGTGGGAGATATTACGTATCTCGGTCAGCGCGACTACAGCATGCGACTATGGCTCGATCCCGAGAAAATGTCCTCCCGCAATTTGTCGACGACCGACGTAGTGCAGGCCATCGAGCAACAGAACACGCAAGTGGCCGCGGGGCAAATCGGCCAACCGCCGGTGAACACCGGGCAAGTGTTTCAGTTCACCATCAGCACGATGGGCCGGCTGACCGATCCGGAACAGTTCTCGGAGATGATTCTCAAGACAGACGCGGCCGGGCGACTGGTGCGGCTGCGCGACGTGGCGCGGATCGAGCTGGGTGCGCAAGGCTATGACCAAACCTGCCGGCTCGACGGCCAGCCATCCGTGGCCCTGTCGATTTATCAATTGCCGGGGTCGAATGCCCTGGAAATTGCCCGGCTGGTGCGGACGAAAATGGACGAGTTGAAAGGCCGGTTCCCGGAAGGTGTCGATTACGCCATTGTCTACGACACGACGCCGTTCATCACGGAGTCTATCAACGAAGTGTTTCTGGGCCTGCGCGACGCCGTGATCCTGGTGGCGATCGTCGTGCTGGTCTTCCTTCAAAACTGGCGATCGGCCATCATTCCGCTGATCGCCGTGCCCGTGGCCATCATTGGAACTTTCGCCGTCATGGCGGCGATGGGCTTCAGTCTCAACAACCTCACGCTATTCGGGCTGGTGCTGGCGATCGGTATCGTCGTCGATGACGCTATCGTCGTGGTCGAGGCCGTGGAGCACCACATCGAGCACGGACTTTCGCCGCGCGACGCGACCGTTCGCGCCATGGAACAGGTCTCGGGGCCGGTGATTGCCGTCGGCCTGGTGCTCAGCGCGGTGTTTGTTCCCTGCGCCTTCATTACGGGGATCATGGGCCAGTTCTTTCGGCAGTTCGCGTTGACGATTGCCGTTTCGATGTTGATCTCGGTGTTCAATTCACTCACGCTCAGCCCCGCGCTGACCGCGCTGCTGTTGCGACCGCGATCCAAAGGGGCCGCGCCGCCGCTTCCGTGGATGGCCTTCGTGATTGCCGGTGGGTGGCTGGGATGGGAGTTTTTGACCGCATGGATCGTCGAGAATCAGCGGATCCCGGCGGGGATTTCCGAAGATAATTTGCCCTACCTGGCTGCGGCGATCGGTGCGATTGGCGGTGGCATTGTCAGTTGGCCGTTGAACTTCCTGCTGGGATGGACGTTCCGTGTCTTCAACAAGGGCTTCGATTTCACGGCCAACGTCTATACCTGGTTCGTGGGCCGGTTGCTACGAGTCAGCCTGCTGGTGATCTTGGGCTATGTAGGCTTGTTGCATCTGACGTACGTCAATTTTTCGGAGGCGCCCAAGGGATTCATTCCCACACAGGATAAAGGTTACCTGCTCGTAAATTTGCAGCTTCCCGATTCGGCATCGGTGGGCCGCACCGAGCAAGCGATGAAGCAAATCGAGGAAATCACTCGCCAGACTCCCGGCGTCAGCCATACCGTGGCCATTTCCGGCCAGTCGTTGTTGTTGAATGCCAACGCGCCGAACTTTGGGGCGCTCTACGTGATGCTCGACGATTTCCATGATCGGTTGAAGCCCGAGCTGTCCGGCGACGCGATTGCCAATAAGTTGCAAAGCCGGTTGCAACGAGAAATCAGCAACGGACTGGTGAACGTTCTGGGCGCTCCGCCCTTGGACGGGCTAGGCACCGCGGGTGGCTTCAAGATGATGGTCGAAGACCGGGGCAATACGGGACTCGAATCGCTGCAAGCCGCGGCCGATCAGATCGTCGCTAAGGCAGAAAAATCCCCCGAATTGCAGGATCCGTTCACGAGCTTTCGCGCCAAAACACCTTGGCTGTACTTGGACATCGACCGCACCGCGGCCAAGACCATGGGCGTTTCCATGTCGGACGTGTTCAGCACGCTGCAAGTCTATCTGGGCTCGTTGTATGTCAACGACTTCAATCTCTTCGGCCGCACCTGGCAGGTGAACGTGCAAGCCGACCAGACTTTCCGTGAGGAAATCGGCAACCTACAGCAATTGAAAATCCGCAACAGTCGAGGGATGATGGTGCCGTTCGGCACGATTGCCAAAGTGCGCGACGTCACTGGCCCTGTGCTGATCGCACGCTACAACATGTATCCCTCGGCTCCGGTCATGTGCAGCCCGACTCCCGGAGTTAGTTCCGGTCAAGCAATCGAAGCGTTGGAGAACGTCGTTAAAGGCGACCTGTCGTGGTCGATGCGCTACGAATGGACAGAATTGGCGCTGCTGCAACTGCAAACCGGAAATACCGCGCTCTTGGTATTGGTGCTGGCCGTCATTCTCGTATTCCTGGTGCTGGCCGCGCAGTATGAAAGTTGGTCGCTGCCGTTGGCGGTCATTTTGGTCGTGCCGATGTGCTTGCTGTGTTCCATCGCCGCGGTGCGATACGCGGAGATGGATGTCAATATCTTTACGCAAGTCGGCTTCGTCGTGCTGATTGGGTTGGCGTGCAAGAACGCGATTCTGGTGGTCGAATTCGCCAAAGCCCAGCGCGAGGCGGGTAAGAGCCGTTATGAAGCCACGCTCGAAGCCTGCAATCTGCGATTGCGGCCGATCGTGATGACGTCGTTCGCGTTCATTCTCGGTGTCGTGCCGCTGGTCGTGTCCGTCGGCGCCGGAGCGGAAATGCGCCGTACGCTGGGAACGGCTGTATTCGGAGGCATGCTCGGCGTCACGCTGTTTGGCATTTTTCTGACGCCCGTGTTCTACTACGTGATCGAATTGATCAACGACGTGTGGCGAGGGCGCAAGATGCCGACAATCGCCGGCATTACGCACCTATTGCCAAATTGGCCCATCGGGCGACGCCGGCCTGCGGCTGCTTTCCCTCTCAAGCCGAAGCCCCCTCGAACACCACCTGACTTCGATGGAACTTAACGCCGACGTGAGCGTCAGGGAAGCTGTTCGCGGTTGATTTTTCCGGTAGCGGTGCGCGGCAGAGCATCGACTAGGGTAATCACGACCGGCCGCTTGTAATAGACAAGTTGCCGTTCGCAATGCTCGCGGATGTCGGCTGTCGACAGGTTGCCTTGCACGGCAACGGCCGCCTTGACCATTTGAGTCCCCCACTGGTGCTGGCCCGCGTAAACCTTGACTTCTAGAACTCCCGGCAATTGCGTGATTGCTTCCTCGACTTCGCAAGGCACGACTTTCAAGCCGAACACGTTGAGCACTTCACTGTCGCGGCCGCGCAAATGGATCGTTCCATCTTCGTCGAATCGGGCCAGATCGCCGGTTTCGAACCAGCCGTCAGTGGTCGGATTGGTAATGCGGCCCTGATCATCGAGATAGCCGCTCATTTGCGATGTGGATCGGACAAACAACTTGGCCGCGCCGGGACCCAGGTCGGCCGAACCTTGAGGGCGTCGAACTTCGACGCCAACACCTTCCATCGGCGGCCCGACGCGACCATCGATGTCGCGACCATCGGCCGCAGTGGCAACCGATATGCCCCCGGTCTCGGTGGTGCCATAGAGCGGACAGGCTGTGATGCCAGTCTTCCTGCGGAACAGTTCCGCTGTCCGTTGTGGCAACATGCTTCCGGCCGTGAGGACCCAACGGATTTGGCGCAAATCGATGCCGCCCTCAAAGGCTGCCAACGCTTCCAGCATAGTCGGAACGACGGGCAGAATGCTGGGTGAAAACTCCTTGATTGCTCGGTGCATTAGTTTGGCGCTAAAACGGCTCGTGGTGATCAGATTGGCGCCGGTCAGGAGTGGCACCATCACGCTCACGCCATATCCATAGGCATGACTCATTGGCGGGATCGCCACGATCGTATCATCGGCGTCGATATCCAAAGTCACGGCATAATGGCGTGCTTCTTCCAACGCCGCGAAGCCGGGCCGTAGCGCGATTTTTGGCAAGCCCGTCGACCCCGAGGTGGGATGCAGCGGGACTCCTCGCAGCACAGGTCCTTGGAAGATGATTTCCGATTCGTCAAAGCTGCCCCAGCAAAGCGAGGCCACATCGGCCAGGCGAATCCTGGTACTGGACGACGCAATATCTGCCACGACAGCTTCTTCGCTCGCTTCACATGCCAAGAACCGAACGCCGAATCGCCGGGCGTAACGCAGCAATTCAGCGGGAGGCGTTTTTGCGTGAACCAGTAGCGGCGAACCTTCGCACGCCAAAACGGCGGTCAGCGTGGCGATAAACAACGGGCCGTTGCCCAGCGCCAGCATCACACGATCGCCGGAACTCAGGCCCGCCTGGCGCAGTGCAACGCACAACGCCTCACGGGCGAATGCGAATTCATCCGGTGAAATCACCTGCGAAGTATCGAGGTCGATGATCGTCCCCCGATAGCGCTCCACTGCTTCGAGAATCGGAGCAGGACTCCACACATCGGTTTGGGCTATTGTGTCAGACACTTGCGGGTTCCTTCTTCCATTCGCTCCAGCGCGGCGGCAATGTGCTCGTCCGTGTGAGCGGTCGACAAGAACATTGGCTCGAACTGGTTGGGATGAAAATACACGCCGGCTCGCTGTAGATGGTGTTGCCAGTCAATATAA
>JAYVCO010000474.1:0-5333 GCA_043749935.1 Planctomycetia bacterium | reverse complement strand
TCGCCGACGAGCTGACCGTGATCAATTCGATGTTCGCGGAAACGTCGAACCACACCCCGGCCACGTTTCAGGAGAATACCGGCTTTCGTCTGAACGGCTTCCCCGTGCTCGGCTCCTGGCTCTCATACGGGCTAGGTGCGGAGACCGACGACCTGCCGTCGTTCGTCGTGATACCTGACGCGCGCGGCTTTCCGGCCGGCGGCACGATCAATTGGACCAACGGATTTCTGCCGGCGCGTCATCAAGGGGTCGTTTTTCGTGGCAAGGGTGCGGCGATCGATAACCTCACGTCTGCCCAGCCGATCGCCGTCGAGCACGAACGCGCCTCGCGCGATTTGCTCGCGGCCATGAACCAGCGTCACTTGGCTGAGCACGGCTCGAACGACGCACTCTCCGCGCGGATCCGCAGTTATGAATTGGCGGCCAAGATGCAGATGGCCGTGCCCGAGGCGACGAATCTCGCTGGCGAAACCGCGGCCACCCAGGCACTCTACGGGCTCGACCAGCCTGACTCGGCCGACTTTGGCCGCGGCTGTTTGCTGGCCAGACGGCTGCTGGAGCGCGGTGTGCGGTTCGTGCAACTGTTTTCGGGTGGATCTTTCGGAAATCCGCGGATTAATTGGGATGGTCACGAGAACATGCAGGCCAATCACGGACAGGAAGCGGCCCGCATCGATCAACCGGTTGCGGGCCTGCTCCGAGATCTGCGGCAGCGTGGAATGCTCGACGACACTTTGGTCCTATTCACCACCGAATTCGGTCGCACTCCGTTCACACAAAGCGCGGCCGACGTGGTGGGCTTGGGACGCGATCACAACCAGTACGGTTTCTCGATATGGATGGCTGGCGCCGGCTTACGTCCTGGAATCAACTACGGGCGCACCGACGATTTTGGCTACAAGGCGATCGAAAAGCCCGTGCATTGGCACGATTTTCATGCCACGCTGCTGCACCTGCTGGGCATCGACCACGAGCGATTGACGTTCTACCACAACGGCATTCGCCGCCGACTGACGAACGTGCATGGCGTCGTGCTAGAAGACCTGTTGGCTTGATCAATTAGTGTGCGACTTGAGGAGCGATGTTGAGCATCGGCGAGCATGAGACGCGTAGCTCGTGAAATCGGCTTTGCCGTTCTGGCGTGGCTGGTACCGTTTGCGGTTTCCGTCTGCATCTTCCCGCTCAAGGAATCGCACCCGCCATTGTTCGATTCCTTGATGGGTGTAACGCTCACGTGCTCGACGGTCATTCTGGCCGTTCTGTACTTTCGGCGATTGACCGCCAGCTACGTCGCTCAAGGTGCAAGAATCGGGATCACTTGGGCCGTTGCAAACTGGCTTCTCGATGGACTGATGTTTAGCAGCGGGCCGATGAAAATGAGCCTGGATCAGTACGTGATGGACATCGGCGTCGCATATATTGCAATCCCGGTGATTACCGTTGGTTTGGGAATCGCCGCCAACATGGCTGCCAAAGGACAGTTGTCCACCGACAAATGAGTTTTATTCACTGGCCGTTCATACGTTCAACAAGCCAAGGACAATGTACCGTAACAAGATGGCACACAAAACGAATACGCCGGCTCCGATCCCCCATTCCCATCTGAACAAGGTGATGCCCGCCGCGAATGGAGACAGAAGTCGTAGGTACACCACCACAATGAAAGCCATTTCTTGTGAAATGCTCCGCCGCACCACCTCACTAGCGTGCAAATCCAGCGACCAGACGCAAATGCTCAACGCCACCCAGAATATGGCGGCTAGCATTCGTCGAATCGAAAACTGAAAGACTTGATTTGGCATGGTTAGCGGCTTCTATCGGGAACAAGGGAGTTGCTATTTTAACAGGCACCCACATTGCGATCACAGAGACCAATACTCCGGACCTACAGAGTGGCAAAGCTCCACAGGTTTGTGTACCATCGGCCAACATGACGAAGTCGATCCTCTTCCTGGCGACGCTGCTGGCCCTCTGGTCTCATTCCGAGGCACTGGCCGCCGATCCTCCAGCCGCGCGGCCGAATATTCTTTTCATCCTGGCCGATGACCAGCGTTGGGACACGATTGCGGCGCTTGGCAATCCTGAAATCAAGACGCCGCATCTCGATAGCCTCGTGGATCGCGGCTTTCACTTTACCAATGCATACTGCATGGGCTCGATGATCGGTGCGGTCTGCCTGCCCAGCCGGACCATGTTGATCACCGGTCGCTCGTTGTGGCGAATTCCCGCCAACCCCCGAGCGAAAGTCGCTCCACCCGGCGTGCCGCTGTTGCCAACGCAATTGCGCGATGCGGGATATGTCACCTTCCATTGCGGGAAGATTGGCAATTCCTGCACGTTTGGCAATGCCGCCTTCAATATCAATCTCGAAACCACGGGCCGCACCGCACAATCGGCGACTGAGCATGCGCAGGCCGCGATCGACTTTCTCGAGCAACACGATGGCAAGCAGCCATTCTTTATCTACCTGGCGCCGCCTGTGCCTCATGATCCTCGGCTGGCTCCCCCATCGTTCGAGCGCTTGTACGATGCGAGCAAACTTTCGCTTTCCAAGAACTTCATGCCGCGCCACCCGTTCGACAACGGAGAGCTGCTGGTGCGCGACGAGACGCTTGCGCCGCATCCCCGCGCGCCTGAGGAGATGCGGAAACATCTAGCCGAATACTACGCAACGATTTCGCACCTCGACCACGAGGTGGGCCGGATTCTTGCGACGCTTGCCGAACGCGGACTTGCGGAAAAAACCGTCATCATCTATTCGAGCGATCAGGGACTTGCAGTCGGCGGGCGGCATGGATTGATGGGCAAGCAGAATCTCTACGAGCACGTCAAGCCGCCGCTGGTCTTCGCCGGCCCAGGCATTCCCCACGCCAAGTCCGAGGCCCTGGTGTATCTCTATGACCTGTTTCCCACGATTTGCGATCTGGCGGGGGCCGTCACGCCCCAGGTTGTCGAGGGGAAAAATCTAATGCCCATCGTTCGCGGCGAGCAGCCGAAAGTGCGCGACTATTTGTTCGGTGCGTATCGCGATTGCCAGCGGATGATTCGCGACGAGCGTTGGAAGCTGCTCAGATATCGGGCCGGCGCCGAAAGGAACACGCAACTGTTCGATCTCCAAAATGATCCCGATGAAGTGCATAATTTGGCCGATCATCCAAAACATTCCGGCGAGCGATCGCGGTTTGAAAAACAACTAACGCAAGCCCGACGCGAGTTTGGCGACCCGATCGATTTTGATGCCGATCCAAGCGCAAACTGATGGACAATGACCGCCGGAGGACTTTCGTGATGGCAATGTCGAAGCGGCTGCAAACGAGGCGAACTCTGATCGCGATGGCCCTGTTTGGCGGATTGGGCCTGGCGATTGGGCCTCGACAAACATTAGCCGCGAAGCCGACTCGCCCGAATATCGTCTTTATCTTCTCCGATGATCATGCCTGGCAGTCCATCAGCGCGTACAACGAGCCTCGCAAGTTGTTGCAAACGCCGCATCTCGATCGGATTGCCAACGAGGGGATGCGGTTCAATCGTTGCCTGGTGCCCAACTCGATCTGCGGGCCGAGCCGCGCCACGATTCTCACCGGAAAGTATTCTCATCTAAACGGGTTTTACAACAACTCGAACAGCCGCTTCGATGGCACGCAAACGACCTTCCCGAAACTGCTGCAAGCGGCCGGCTATCAGACCGCGATCGTCGGCAAATGGCACCTCATCTCGGATCCGACTGGTTTCGATCACTGGCACATCCTGCCGGGCCAAGGCGTCTACTACAATCCGCCGATGATCAAGGATGGCCAGCGGGTCGAACACCAAGGTTATACGACCGACCTGATTACCGAATTCAGCCTGGAGTGGCTCAAGAATCGGGACCCCTCGAAGCCGTTTCTCCTGATGTGCCAACACAAGGCGCCGCATCGCGAGTGGGAGCCCGCACTTCGCCATCTTGGGCACGACAACGACCGCGCGTATGACGAACCCGAGACACTGTTCGACGACTATTCGGGTCGTGGACTGGCTGAACACGATCAGGACATGACGATCGAAAAAACCATGAACAACAAGGATCTCAAACTCATCGCTCCGCCGCAGTTGACGTCCGAGCAAAAGGCCGTGTGGGATGCGTATTACGAGCCTCGCAACGAGAAGTTTCGTCAGGCCACACCGCAGGGCCGGGATCTGGTGCGGTGGAAGTATCAACGTTACCTGCACGACTATTTGGGTTGCGTCAAAGCGGTCGACGAAAGCGTGGGGCGGGTGCTCAAGTTCCTCGATGACGAACATCTGGCCGACAACACGATTGTGGTCTACGCTTCGGACCAAGGCTTTTACCTGGGCGAACATGGCTGGTTCGACAAACGCTGGATCTTCGAGGAATCGCTGCGCACGCCGTGCCTGGTGCGCTGGCCGGGAGTAACCAAGCCGCACAGCCAAAGCAACGATCTGGTTTCCAATGTGGATTTTGCGGAAACTTTTCTGGACGCGGCGGGTGTGCCCATTCCGGCCGAAATGCAGGGGCACAGCCTGGTGGGCGTGCTCAAGGGCCAAACGCCCGCCGACTGGCGAAAGGCGTTTTATTATCAATACTACGAGTATCCCGCCCCCCATCACGTTCGCCCGCACTACGGTGTGGTGACAGACCGCTATAAGCTGGTCCGGTTCTACGGGGAGGATGTCGACTACTGGGAGCTGTTCGACCTCGAGACCGATCCACACGAACTTTCGAGCGTCTATGGCCAGTTGGCCTACTCGGAAACACAGAAAACGCTCGAGCGTGAGCTAATTCGATTGCGAACAGAGTTGAAGGTACCCGAACGCGATCCCCCGGAGGCCTCCGGGCGCCGGCCCAACCCCGAGCGTTCCAAGGGCGGCAAAGCGACAAAGTAAGCGAATTCAGGAATAGTTCAATGGAACAAGATCGGATTGCAACTGTACGCCCAGTCGATGAAGGTGCCGCGACGGGCCGTGTTGCGGAGATTTTCAGTGATATTAAACGCACCAAGAATATCGACTTCGTGCCAAATCTGTGGCGTACGCTGGCCACGAACCCTTCGCACCTGGAACTGGTGTGGACGACGCTCAAGACGCTGATGCACGCAGAGGCCGTTGGCCGACAATCGACTCTCGATGCGAAGACGCGAGAAATCCTCGCTTTGGCCGTTTCCGCCACGAACGGCTGCTCGTATTGCGTCAATTCGCACACCGCGGCGCTACGCAAATTGGGGATGTCAACCGAAGCTTTAGGTGAAGTGCTCGCGATCGCGAGTTTGTTCAATATGACCAACGCGCTGGCTGAAGGTTATCAGATCGAACCAGACATCTTGCCGCCCCTCGAG
>JAYVCO010000473.1:0-2008 GCA_043749935.1 Planctomycetia bacterium | reverse complement strand
GCAGCGAAGCCCCCAGCGCGAGCGATGCTTGGCTTTCCCCGTTTTGGGCGATTGCCGTCAAGCTTGCCGGGGGGCTCGCGAGTACGCTCGACCCCCGCCACCCAGCCGTTTGACAGCCGCGGCGCCAACTGGATACGCTGAATCCGCCGAGTGGATTTGATTGGCGCCGTACAGGAAAGGCTGCGAGAAAGAAACCAAAGCGGTGACAAGTCACCGTCGGGGAGCGCGTGGGCGTCTCTCGGCGGCGATCGAGCAACGAACCCCAAACCGCCCCTGGTGCAAGATCCAGCGGGCCACTGGAGGAGCCGTATTCGCGAGCAACTGCGGAATGCCGCCGAAGAGAGCATTCGGCTGCTGGCAGCCGGTTTTCTACGGCATCCGGATAACACAGACTTGCGCCGAGAAGTTTCTCCCGACTCGGCTGGCAATCTGTACCGCCAACTCGCCGTGTTGGTCTTTCGTTTCCTGTTTTTACTCGTTTCAAAAGAGCGAGGCCTGCACAACTCAATCCCGGGTTGTCGCCAACAGGACAATATCGTACGGCTGCTGTGGTTACTCGAAAAGCGAGAAGCACTCACTGATCAGAACGATGCATGGGAGTCGCTGCGGGAATTGTGGTGCACCCTCGGATCGGGCATCTTCGCGCCGCTGCCACTCGATCAGTTTAGGATTCACAATCGGGAACTGCTACCGGCCTTCCAGCGGTTGCGGTATCAGCAGTCCGCCAATCCGTCGCGGCCTGTGAACGATGCCTCCCTGGAAATCGAGGAGCTTGGCGCGCTATACGAGAACCTCTTGAGCTTATATCCCAGCATCAAGATAGACCCCTCCGGGCGATCCACGTTCGATTTCATCAAGCGCAACGGCCGCGGCGGTCGCAAGCAGACTGGATCTTACTACACGCCGCCGCAACTGGTCAGCGAGTTGATCCTATCCGCATTGGAACCGGTGATCGCCGATCGCCTGGCCGCAGATCCGAAAGACCCTGAACGTGCGCTGTTGTCAATTCGGGTATGCGACCCGGCGTGCGGTTCCGGACACTTCCTGTTGGCGGCAGCACGTCGGCTGGCTAGCACGCTGGTCCGTATCCGGACAGGCAACGCCGGGAAGCAGCAAGTAGCCGATCTCGCCAGAGATTGGGGAACCGTTTCCATTTCCTCGCTCGATGCCCCTACATCTGGCGACCTTGGCTACGATGGTATCGCGGTGAAAAGTCGTTCACGGCGTTGCCGGAAAGACGCAGTTGAGCCCGGTCCCGAACTTGCGCAAAAAGCCATCCGCGATGTGATTTCGCAATGCCTCTACGGCGTCGACAAAGATCCGCTGGCGGTGAATTTGTGCCGGGTGGCGCTCTGGCTGGAATGCGGCGCGGCCGACGCGCCGTTGACATTCCTCGACCACCGGATTCGTTGCGGTGATGCGCTCGTTGGCGTCTGGAATCTCGAGTCGCTGCAGTCAGGAATCCCGGACCAAGCCTTTGCGCACGTCGCAGGAGTGGACAAGTCGATTGTGCGCGAAGTTGCTCGGCGCAATCGGGCAGAGCGTCGCAGTGCAGGAAAGCTGTCCGTCGAACGAGTGTGTCAAACGCTCGCCGGGCCGAAACAAAATAGCCCGAAGAAGCACGCGGTTGCGGACAACGGCTGGCAGGGAGCGTGCGACCTGTGGGCGGCCGCTTTCTTTCAACCGTTGCGGCCAGGTGGCGATATCATTACGACTGCCGTGTTGGACGACCAGCTTGCGGGTCGCCCGGTGGCGCGGCGACTGTTGGAGAGGGCCGGCGCGATTGCCGCGAGCCGGCAGTTTTTTCACTGGCCTGTGGAGTTTCCTGGGATCTTTGTCAGCAGGTCGGGGGCCGCGGGGTGTGCCGGCTGCGATACTGGATTTGATGTGGTCCTGGGAAATCCGCCGTTCGTGAATGCCATCGAAGGAGCCGTGGATCAGCGGGTCAAGAATTTTCTGGCGGCCACGACGGAAGAGCTTACCGGAACCGCCGACCTGGCGTATCAGT
>JAYVCO010000472.1:0-4431 GCA_043749935.1 Planctomycetia bacterium | reverse complement strand
TGCACGGTCAAACACCGGTCGGCAAGCGTCGCGAAATGGTCGAGGCTTTTCAGCGCGACGAAGGCCCGCCATTTTTCGTGCTATCACTCAAGGCCGGGGGCGTCGGTTTGAATCTGACTGCGGCGACGCACGTGATTCACTTCGATCGCTGGTGGAATCCAGCCGTCGAAAACCAAGCCACCGATCGGGCCTTTCGCATCGGCCAAGACCGCAACGTGTTCGTGTACAAGTTCGTTTGCCGCGGTACAATCGAAGAGCGGATCGACGAACTGATCGCCAGCAAGAGTGCCGTGGCCAAAGAGTTGATCGAAGGAGGCGCGGAACAGGCACTCACGGAAATGGACAACGAGCAACTACTGCGGTTCGTGTCGCTCGACGTACACAAGGCGCTCGTTTCGTAAACCAAGAATCCGATCGGAGAAAGGAGTCTCATCATGTCCTGGTGGAGCTATAAGCCCTACGTCAGCGTCGCCGCACGACGGGCCAAAGCCAAACGCAAACTCACAGAGTTGGCTAAGCAGGGGCACAAAGCAACGCCGGTCGAGCTCGTCGGCCGCGAGATCGCCTCCAGCTTCTGGGGCAAGGCCTGGTGCGATCATTTAGAATCCTTCAGCGACTACTCGAATCGTCTCCCGCGCGGTCGGACTTATGTGCGCAACGGCTCGGTGGTCGACCTGAAAATCCAGCCTGGCCAAGTCGTTGCCATGGTCAGCGGCTCTGAGTTATACAAAATCCGTATTCGCATCACGCCCCTGGCACCCCGCATCTGGAAAAATGTGCAGTCGCAGTGCACTGGCAGGATTGGATCGCTCGTCGAATTGCTGCAAGGTCGACTGTCGCGCGACGTCATGCAGGTCGTCACGAACCGCGACGGCGGGCTGTTCCCCAAACCTCAAGAGATCAGCATGGAGTGCTCTTGTCCGGATTGGGCGGGCATGTGCAAGCACTTGGCGGCGACACTCTATGGCGTGGGTGCTCGATTGGACTGTCAACCGGAGCTGTTGTTTGTGATGCGAAAGGTGGACCATCGCGAACTGATCGCCAAGGTCGGCGATATTGCTGGTGTCGCCAAGTCGGCTGCCCGTGGAAAGCGGACGACGATCGCCGCCGAAAGCGTCGCGGAGGTGTTTGGTATCGAACTGGATGACTCACAGGCCATGCCGACGCCCCAGGCAAAGAATCGACGGAAAAAGTCGGCTGCGCCCCCCAGGCCGGCCAACCGCAAGACGCGGTCGCGAGCGACCTCGACTGCCAGCATTGAGCCGACGGTCGCCGATCAACGCGACGATGTTCTGCGGAAGCGACAGACAGAAAAGTCACGCGGACTCAACAAGCGAACTCACCAACTGGTCGCCACGAAAACCCGGTCGCGAATCGCGACCAAGAATAAGCGTGCCACGGTCGGAACCAACCCTGTGGCCGCTCGGCGCAAGACGAAATGAGCTGCCGGGCGCCAGTCCCGTTTCGCGAAGGAATTGGGGACCAACCGCGGACAGCATGGGCCCGTCAGGCCCCATGCCAATCCAAGGCAACGGCAGTGGCAAGTGTTTCCGATCCTTGACCAGGGAAGGCGTTTCGATCGATTTCCCACGCGAGACCGCTGTAAGCAACGAACGGCCACGGCAATGGATCTCGCCACCACGACGACCAATGGCCAGAAGCCTGAATTCAAGACGAATTCCGGTCATATGCTGATGATGCCCAAAGGCTAGCAGCTAGCCAACTTTCGAGGGCTGCGTCAGCTCAGCAATCGGACCTTTTGGGTCCATTGTCGGGGCTTTGTGCTTTTGCCCGCCAGCGGATAGTGCGGGCTCTTCTTAAGCGCCCGGGCGCGTGGCCGGGGCGGTCTTGTTTTCATCAACAGGGCCGCCTCAGCGGGCGGTCCGCATTCCATTGAGGAGTTTTCTCATGATTACTCCCTCGCAGACGAACCGACCCCAGATTCTCGGCCGACAACTTCAAGAACATTTTCTCGAAATGCTTCCGCAAATTCGCAGCCAAGCGTGCCGGGCCTTTCGTCGGCTCCAGCGCGAACAGCGCGAAGAGATGGTTCAAGAAGTCGTCGCCAATGCATTTTGCCGTTTTGTGAGCCTGGTCCATCAGGGGAAGGCAAATCGCGCTTTTGGAACGCCGCTGGCAAACTTTGCCATTCGGCAAGCGATTGCGGGCCGACGAGTGGGTTCAAAATCGAGAAGCCTTGACGTGAGTTCGCCACTGGCGCGCGCCGCCCGGGGATTCCTCGTCGAACGTTTGGATGGTGTGCAAGGCGAATGGCGTGCTGCGCTCGTTGAAGACCGCCGTGCTTCACCGGCGGACACTGCGGCGGCGCGGATCGATGTGGCTGCCTGGTTTCGCGCGCTGTCCGAGAGTCAGCGTCGAATCGCCTCCGCCTTGGCGATGGGCGAAACGACCAGCGAAGTGGCCCGACTATTTGGTCTGAGCGCGGCGCGTGTCAGCCAGATTCGGTGCCTGCTCCATGCGAGCTGGCAGACGTTTCAGGGAGGCGAAGAGCGGCGCAGAAGCGCAAGTTAGATGTCGTTGTTCCGGAGGAGCAATCGCTGCTACCTTTGACGATCGGCAAGGCGTCCTCGGACGGTTCCACGGCTTGCCACCGGCGGAAAATCGATGATGGGGCCAGCTTGGTTATAAATAACTAACTTGCCCATCTTCCGCCGAGTCCATCCGACAAGCGCTCGATCGCCGCAATATGCGATCGAGCGCCATCGGCCGATCGATACCAACCGCATCCGCCGTGCGAGCGACCAGACTTTCGCCGATCAGCGCGCGATTGCCGGTGGCGTATTGCAAGTCCGGAGTTCGGACACACAACCTTACCACGAACGGATTGGAGTACTTAGTCTTACGTCAATTCAAAGCAATTCTTGTCGCTGCCCAGACATGAAACCTGGCAGCCGCGCTGCGGTCAAACCCAACTCTTGGACCCGTCGCGAGGCCCCCGAGAGTGTTGGGTATCAAAAACCGAAATCTTCGCTTTGCTTGAGATTTCCTACGGCTCGTTTGTGGCAAGTGGCACCTTAGCAGCCTTGACTTCATCGAGTTTGACCATCAAGAGTGACGAACCAAGCCTCGCGGGCTGCCCAGAACCACGGTTTCGGTTTGCGAGTCATGAATCAACCCTTCAGCAACAGCCATGTGGATTCCCACGGCGTGCCTTCGCGTATGCCAGCCTCCGTCCTGGCGGCTTCGATTCATTCCGTATCACATTCTGTACCCACGGCCTTTTAGGTCAAGGGCGAAACCCTAAAAACCTCGAATACGCCCGACAGGAATCGAACCTATAACCTGCGGATTAGAAGTCGCGCGATTGATCCGCCGTTTTTTGAGCAAAAAGGCCCTGAAATACAGCGTGTTCGGAGAGAATGAGACAACCGGAGGCGCTGCTTTAACGGTCTACATTTTACGGTGTTTTCGTCCGCTTTCAAACCGATTCTGTACCGCGGTACAGAATGCGCCGGGGCTCAATTGTCGTGTTGCGATGGTTGCAGTTCTGAACCCCCACGTCCCGAAAGCCGGCAGGTTGATGAGACAACCGAGAATCGTTTGAGTTGATGCGACAGCAGCACGAGTATTCGACGTTGACGCTAACTTAGGGCTCAGAATTCCATATTCTTTGAGTTTTTTCGATGCCGTGCCGAACTGGCCGAGCTGGTAAACGGCAGCGCCCGCTGGTGGGAACGTGAACTTTTCTAACGGCTCAGCGAGCATCTTGTCGAGGAGATTCCGGGGGGCGACTCCCGTGGTGACATGAGGGTTGAAATGCTCGCCAGAAGACTTCGGAACGAACGCCGCAACGTAGTCGATCAAGGCCGGGTTGATGATGGGATCATCGGGCGTGGTGACGAATGCGGCCGAGGTTCCGCTTTCTATCGTGAACGGGGCCACCGCGGCAATCACGTCCTGTTGCAGTTTAATCAATTCGGGGGTCGGCTTTGCGACAAGGCGGCATTAGAATGGATGGTCCGATTCGGCCGCGACAACGGCGACGCTCCGTGCATTCAAGTCGCGAGTTTTCGACTTTGAGGCGGCAGTGTAACCAGGGAGAATGACTTGATGGGAATGCTGGAAGGTAAGGTCGCGCTGGTCACCGGAGCGGGGCGCGGCGTCGGCCGCGGTGTCGCAATGTTGATGGCCGCCGAAGGCGCCAAGGTCGTTGTAAACGATCTCGGCGGTGACGCCGGTGGCGAGGGACACGACGCGAGCCCCGGCCAGGAGGTGGTCGACGCGATTAAAGCCGCAGGTGGCCAGGCGGTGCTGAACGCGGACTCCGTTGCCGACTGGGCTGCGGCGCACGGTATGGTTCAGCAAGCGATTGATACCTTCGGCCGAATCGACACGGTCGTCAACAACGCTGGCATCCTCCGCGACCGCATATTCCACAAGATGAGCGAGGCGGAGTGGGACGCGGTGATC
>JAYVCO010000471.1:0-4781 GCA_043749935.1 Planctomycetia bacterium | reverse complement strand
CGATCCGAATCGTGGTGCCCTCGGCCGTCACTTGTGCCGTTGGCACGACTTTGGCCCAGCGCTTGGCGATTGAGGCGGCTTGTTTGCCCGCCTGATAGGTGCGCGACAAAGCGATTTTGGCCGGCACCGGAATCAACTCCACGCGTTTGCCGTCCGGCTCGACGTGAAACGTCAGGTCGAATTGCGCGGCCAAGAGCGTCATTCGGTCGACCCAAGTGAGTAGCGGCCAATTGGCCGCCGGCCACAGATCGTGCGGGATTTTGCTGGCTCCGATGACTTCCATGCCCGCTTCCTGACCGAGCTGGTCGAGAATGTGTTGCGGTTCGGCCAGGTCCTCCCAGTGTGAGGTGCGCATTTGCAGGCACTTGCGGATTGTCTCAGGCGGAAGCGCCTTGACCTCTTCCAATCGCAAAGCGGCCAACGTGCGCAATTGCCCGGCCATCGCCGGCGGGCCGAAATAGGCAATCGGTCCGAGTTGGCAATAGCCCACGTTGAGTTGCTGAGCGATTTTCTTGAGCGCTTCGCCGAGCGGCTCCTGGTTCAAACTCAGCCGCACCTCTTGATCGGGATCGACGCGGCGGTCTAGCACGATCGACAGCTTTTGAGCAGAGCTCAAATTATCGAGCGCTCGGCGCAGGGGAGTGTTGGACCAGGATAGGCTGATGGGGGTGGCTAATTGCCGCGCGAGAGTCGCGCCCTTCGCGCCGCCGGGCGTCTCCGCGCCAGCGATCGGCAAGGCCGCGGCCCAAATGAGCAGAAATCCGATCGCCGTGCGTAAGAAATGCGGCATGGGTTCGAGGCTCATGGCGGTACAACCGGTCGCGAAAACGAAGCTATATGACTATTTTCCGAGAAAACGCGGCCCGTGGAAAGACATATCCGCTACGATCTTTGCCAGGGGATTTGTGAAACGATCCGTTGTGATTAGACTGGACACAGAACCAGCTTACCAATCGATACGGTCACGTAGCGCCCCTTAGGGCGAATGCAGCCTGTTGGAGACTGTTGGACATGAGCAAACGCGCTCGGCCGCCAAAGCTGCATGGGCTGTATCATCAGTACCTGGTCGATCAAGATACCGCTGCCTTCAACCAAAGTGTCAGCAGCTACTACACGGTCGGCACGCTCGAACGGCTGGCCGTCGTGGGCGATCGGATGGCCCGGCGTGCCGCGGTGCTGGCACTCGGCCAGTGCGGCGATTATGGCTCGAATGCGAGCCTGGGACGCGCCCTGCAGGACGACGATCGCGGGGTTCGGATGCTGGCCGAAAACGGCATTCGCCAACTCTGGTGCCGCACGGGCACACGTCTGCAGCGGAAACAGCTCGAAGCGATCATCGCGTTGAATGCCGCTCAAAGGCACGACGAAGCCCTGGAACAGGCGACGAAACTGATTCACAGCGCGCCGAGCCTGGCCGAATGTTGGAACCAACGCGCCCTGGCGCGGTTCAGCATCGGTCGATTCCGCGAGTCGATCGAAGACTGCCATCAGGCCTTGGAAATCAATCCCTACCACTTCGGCGCAGCCACGGGAATGGGTCAGTGCCACTTGCAATTGCACGATCGGGCCGCGGCGCTCGAGTGCTTTCGTCGGGCCTTGAAGCTTAATCCCAACCTGGAAGGCGTCCGGGCCCACGTCCTCTACTTGCAGCGCACGCTGAAAAGCCAAGAATAGCTGAAAAGCTAAGACGGGGCTCGATCGGCGAGTTTTCTGCTTCGCGCGCTCTTCGTTGGTAACGACGTTCATGCAAGCTGGCCAAAATCCAGTCCTCGTTCTCGGCGCCGGCATCAACGGTTCGGCCATCGCGCGCGAATTGCTGCTCAATGGCGTTTCGGTCTGGCTCGTCGACACGTCCGATCTGGCGTTTGGCGCAACCTCGGGCTCGTCGCGACTGATTCACGGCGGATTGCGCTATCTGGAATATGGCGAGCTCGATCTGGTCAAGGAATCGTTGGGCGAACGGGCCCGGCTGCTGAAACTGGCGCCACAATTCGTTCGTCCACTACGCCTGTGGATCCCCGCTGCGAGCCGATTCGGCGGGGCGATGAGCGCCATTGGGCGATTCTTTGGCTGGTCTTGGTGGCCGCAGCCGGTGCCGGCAGAGGGCCGTGGCGTCACCCTCATTCGCACCGGCCTGGCGCTCTACGACGCCTACGCTCGCGATCCCCAGTTACCTGGACACGAAGTCATGCCGGGCGCGAAAGCGCCAATTCCGATCGATCGCCACAAATATCGCTGGGCGTGTGCTTATTACGACGCGCAGGTCGTGTTCCCCGAGCGGCTGGTGGTCGCGATGCTCGAAGACGCTCGCCAACTGGCGACTTTCGGAGGTCTTGAGTTTCGCGTCTTCAACTATCACAAAGCGTTGCTCGAAGGCAAAACCGTGGAGATTCGCCCTGTTGATAACAAAGGGGTTGTTGGCGAACCGTGCGTCTTCGAGCCATCGGCGATCGTCAACGCGACAGGCGCTTGGGTCGACGAGACGCTCCAGTCATTGCACGTGCCTAGCGAGCGATTGATCGGCGGAACCAAGGGAACTCATGCATTCACGTTCAGCGCACGCCTGCGCGACGCGCTGGCAGGGCAGGGGATCTATGCCGAAGCGCGCGATGGCCGGCCGATTTTCATTACGCCTTTGGCCGACTCCGTATTGATCGGCACTACGGACGATCCATTCAAAGGTCCACCGGAGCGGGCACTGGCCACCGAGCCTGAATTGGATTATCTGCTAGCGAGCGTCAACGCGATCTTGCCTGACGTGCATTTGACCAGGGGCGACGTGGACTTTCATTATTGCGCGGTGCGGCCGTTACCTTTCGTCCACGCCGATCAGTCGGCCGCGATCACTCGTCGGCACGCCCTGATCAAAAATGATAAGGCGAGTGTCGCGATGTTTTCCGTCGTCGGCGGAAAGCTCACGACGATGAGGTCGCTGGCCGAGACCGCGACCAAAACCGTGCTCCAAACGTTGGGACGCCCGCATTCGGCCAATTCGCGCGATCGTGTGTTCCCCGGTGGAGAAGGCTATCCGACCGACGTTGAAGGCGCTTGGGGGCAGATCGCCGAGCGGGTGGGGTTTCCGGTTGCCACTGTGGCCGCCGTGTGGCAACTGGTGGGCACGCGCACCGAGCCCATTCTGCAATCGTCTCCAGATCGCGCCTTGCTGGGCCAGACCGATTTGCCTTGTTCGTTTGTCCGCTGGTCGATCGACCACGAGTGGGTTCGCACCTTGGCGGATTTGGTTGAACGGCGGTTAATGCTGCTATACGATCAGCGGCTGACGAAATCCTGTCTGCACCGCCTGGCCGAATTGCTCAGCGAACGGGGGCTATTGTCGCCGTTGCAAATAGACGACGCCGTGGCAGCACAAACCGAACGACTCGCGACCCATTTCGGCCGACATCTGACTTGAGAGAAACGCATAGCATGGCGACAAAATATATCCTGGCTCTTGATCAAGGCACGACTTCCAGCCGCGCGATTGTTTTTGGCCACAACGGACACGCCGTCTCGGTGGCCCAGCAAGAGTTCGAGCAGATTCTGCCGGCGCCGGGCCTCGTCGAGCACGATCCCCAGGCCATTTGGACGTCGCAGTTGCAGGTGGCGCGCGAGGCATTGAGCCGCGCGAAACTCTCGGCCGCCGATATTGCCGCGATCGGGGTCACGAACCAACGCGAGACCACGATTCTGTGGGAGCGCTCGACTGGTCGGCCCGTGGGCAACGCGATCGTCTGGCAAAGCCGGGTAAGCGCGGGCATCTGCGATCGGCTAAAAGCGGATGGATTGGAAAAAACATTTCGCGATAAAACCGGGCTGGTCGTCGACGCCTACTTCTCGGGCACGAAGATCAAGCACTTGCTCGATACGGTCAGCGGTTTGCGACAGCGAGCCGAGGCCGGCGAAATCCTGTTCGGCACAGTCGACACCTGGCTGATCTGGCAGCTTACGGGCGGCATGTCGCACGTGACTGATTTTAGCAACGCCAGCCGCACGTTGATCTTCAACATTCACACGCTGGATTGGGATGACGAGCTGTTGGGGATTCTGGGCATTCCGCGAGCCATGTTGCCGACGGTGCGACCTTCAAGCGAAACGTTGGGCCACACAACAACCGAATGGTTTGGCGCGCCGATTCCGATCGCGGGCTGCGCCGGCGACCAGCAGGCGGCCACGTTTGGTCAGGCCTGCTTCGAGCCGGGCAGCGCGAAGAACACGTATGGCACCGGTTGTTTTCTGCTGCTCAACACGGGTCACGAAGCGGTCGCCTCGGAAAACAAATTGCTGACGACGATCGGCTGGGGTCTCGGCGGAAAGATCACCTATTGCTTGGAAGGCTCGGTGTTCATCGGCGGTGCGGTCGTCCAATGGCTCCGCGACGGCCTGGGGATCATCAAGAGCTCTGTGGATGTCGAAGCGCTGGCCAATTCCGTGCCCGACTCGGACGGTGTCTATCTGGTGCCGGGTTTTGTCGGATTGGGAGCTCCGTATTGGGATCCCTACGCCCGAGGCACCATTCAAGGAATTACCCGGGGCACGACCGCAGCGCACATCGCGCGGGCGGCCATCGAATCGATGGCCTTTCAGTCGCGCGATCTGCTGGAAGCGATGCAGCGCGATTCAGGCGTGCCGCTGGCGCATCTCAAGGTCGATGGAGGCGCGTCGGTGAACAATTCGATGATGCAGTTCCAGGCGGATATTCTCGGCACCACGGTTCGCAGGCCCAAAGTCGCGGAGACCACGGCGCTGGGCGCAGCCTATCTGGCGGGACTGGCGGTCGGCTA
>JAYVCO010000470.1:0-5690 GCA_043749935.1 Planctomycetia bacterium | reverse complement strand
GTACCGTGAATTGGGCATCATGGAGATGGATGATTGCGGGATGTGGGTCGACAAGCCGCTTAACCAGGCTGACTGGCTTAGCGACGAACAGTCTCCCCTGCCCCCGGGCGTTCCGACGGATTGGATTGAGGACGCCGGCGTGAGCCCACAGGACGTCAACGATTTTGAGGCTAAACACTCGAGGGGCTCCGTTGAAACGCAATTCCAGGATTTGACACGGCTGCCCAACGCGGAAACCGCCGCGGAGCGTCGATCGGCAGAGTCTCGAAAACCGGTAGCCGGTTCGCGGATCCGAAAGCAAGGCTCTAGCGCGTCCGAGGCCAAGGCCCCGAAGCCGGTTCCACGGCGATCCACGGAGGCCGACTCCGAAATCGAGATCTCGCCGGCTTTACCAGTGCCCGGCGGGCGGTCGGCGCCTAGAGAAAACCGATCGCCGAACCAACTGACCTCCGCCCAATTGCCCGAGGGGCAAAAACCGTCCGAAGCTGAAAAGCCAGCGCCCAACCGCGTAATTTTACGGCGTTAGACCGATGGCCAAACCGCCTGAAAATGCACAAGATTGACTTGAATTCATCTCGCCAACCGGCCAGAATGAATTGGTCGGCAATACGCTTCGTGCTCGAAGTCCTACCTGTATCTCCCGCCACGCACCCGTACACAACGATCTGGGGCTAGACTTATGGCCATTTCCACCACGGAAGAAGAAGACCGTACGTCCAAATTCGCCGCGGTTCTCAAGACCGCCGGCATGGGAAATCTCTCCGGCGAAAAGCCGCCCACCAAGAAGCGTCGGAAGCTGCCTCGTTGGTTGACGATGACGGTCACGGTTGGCGTGATCCTGGGTTTGGGCGTGGCCGCTGTCTCTTCGTCGGGATTGTTGACGCCGGCCGCCACGGGCCAACAGATGCTGACTGAAAAAGTGCATCGGGCCGATCTGGTGGTTTCGATCGCCGAAGACGGCAACGTCGAAAGCGCGCACAACGTCGACATCAAGTGCGAAGTCAAAGGTGGCAGCACGATTTTGTGGATCGTCAAGGATGGTACCCAAGTGCAAAAGGGAGACGAGTTGGTACGGATGGATTCTTCCCCCATCGAAGACGGCATTAACTCCCAAAAGATTACCTACGAAAAAGCCAAGGCCGCGAAGATCGACTCGGAGAACAGCTTCAATGCGGCGAAGATCGCGGTGCAGGAATACATCGAGGGCACGTTTCTTCAGTCGCTGCAGGATTTGCAGGCTAAGGTGACGGTCGCCAAGGAGAATCTGGAGAGCGCTAAGAACTCGTTGCAGTACACGAGCAAAATGCACCGCAAGGGATACGTGACGTCCTTGCAGCGCGATGCCCAAGCGTTTGCCGTGCAGCGGGCCGATCTGGACTTGAAGGTGGCTGAAACCGCTCAGACCGTTTTGGAGAAATTCAGCAAGGCCAAGGTCCTGGCCGGATTGGAAGCCACGCGCGACTCGGCCGAAGCGAAGATGGCGTCGGACGAAGCTGCCTTCCAACTCGAAAAGGATCGTCTCGAGCGGCTCGAATTGCAATTGGAAAAGTGCACCGTGAAGGCGCCCGATAACGGCATGGTGATCTATGCCAACGAAATGTCGGGTCGCGGTCGTGGCGGCGGTGGTAGCGGCCCGACGTCGTTGGTCGAAGAAGGCGCCATCATGCGCGAACGACAAACGATGATCAAATTGCCCGACTTGTCGCGAATGCAGGTCAAGTGCACCGTGCATGAATCCAAGGTCGATATGTTGCAGCGTGGCATGCGAGCCCGGATTCATATTCAAGACCGCGATTTTCAAGGCGCCGTGACTTCGATCGCCAGCCAACCCGAGCCGTCGGACTTCTTCTCCGGCAACGTCAAGGAATACGCGGCGATCGTGAGCATCGACAGCGATCCGACCGGCCTGCGTCCAGGAATGACGTCGGTGGTCGAGATTCTGGTGGCCAACCTGAAAGACGTGCTCAGCGCGCCGGTCGAGGCCGTGGTCGAGCAAGGCGGAAAGTTTTACTGCTGGGTGAACACCGCCAGCGGGCCGAAGCGACATCCGGTTGTCTTGGGTCTGAGCAATAACACTCGCATTGAAATCAAGGATGGCCTGGCCGAAGGCGATATCGTGCTGAAAAACCCGCGCGCCATGGTCGAAGAGGCTCGTGCCGACGTCAAGGAAGAAGAAAAGCTTGACGTCAAGAAGAAGTTCGGCGACGACAAGCCGGCCGTGCTGCCGAAGTCCGTTGCCGGCGGTCCTCCGCGCGGCGAGGGAGAAGGCGGTAGCTCGAAGGGAAAAGGGAAGTCGGGCGGTCGAGGCTTTGATCTTGCGACGCTGGACACAGACAAAGACGGCAAGATCAGCCGCGACGAAGCGCCCGACCGGATGAAGGATAACTTCGATATGATGGACACGAATAAAGACGGGTTCATCGACGCGAAGGAAATGGCCGAGCTCCGCAAGAGGATGCAGCAAATGCAACAGCAACGGGGTGGCGGCGGACCTCCCGGCGGGCCGTGACTTCCATTCTATGAGTCGACTTGTTAGCAAACTTCGGTTGCCCTGGCTGCGACCGGCGACCGGCGTTTCCAAAAGGCACGGCACTTGAGTCCAAAATTCTGGCAGACCCTCCGACTGGGACTCAAGAGTTTATTGCTCCACAAGCTGCGCTCCGGCCTGGCTATCCTCGGCATTTTCATTGGCGTGACCGCCGTCATCTGGCTGGTCGGAATGGGCGAGGGCGTGAGCTATCAGGCCCAACAGCAGATCAAGGAGCTCGGCGCGAACAATATCATCGTCCGCAGCAAGAAACCCCCTTCAGACGCGACTCGCGGCGGCGGCTTCGTCATGTCTTATGGCCTGACGCGCGATGACTACGACCGCATGGTCTCGAACATTCCCACGCTGTTGCAGGCCGTTCCGATGCGCGAAATTCGCAAGGAGGCCCGTTTCCTGGATAAGGTCACCGACGTGCGCGTCGTGGGCGCCACCGCGAAGTATCAAGAAATCAACAACATCAAGGTTTCGCGCGGACGTTTTCTCTCGGACAAGGACTACGAGAGGTCGGATAATGTCGCCGTGATCGGCGACGCGACGGCCAAGGTGCTGTTTCCTTACGAAAACCCCGTCGGCCGCTTCATTCAAATCGACAAAGAGTTCTACTCGATCATCGGACAGACCCAAGACAAAACGCCTTCGGGTGGTATCGGTGGCAGCCTGGCGGCGCAAGACTTCAATCTCGACGTCTACATTCCGCTGTCCACGCTGCACTGGCGCATCGGCGATCTGGTCGTCACGTCGCGTTCCGGCAGCCGCGAAGCCGAACAGGTGCAACTGAGCCAGATCACCGTGACTGTTCGCGATCTGGCGGAAGTCGACGAGACGGCCGCGATCATCAAGACGCTCCTGCAGAAATTTCACACGGCAGAGGACTACTCCATTACCGTGCCCAAGGAGTTGCTGCAACAGGCACAGGTGTTGCAAATGATGTTCAACTTGCTGCTCGTGCTGATTGCCGGCATCGCTTTGCTCGTGGGCGGAATCGGCATCATGAATATCATGTTGGCAACCGTCACCGAGCGGACCCGCGAGATCGGCATCCGCCGCGCCTTGGGCGCCAAGCAAAGCGATATCGTCTCGCAATTCTTGAGCGAAACCATCGTGCTTTCGGCCACGGGCGGACTCTTAGGCGTGTTCTTTGGTTTTCTTTGCCACCCGGCGATCGTGGGCACGCGGGCCGTCATGAAAAAGTTGTTTCCCGAGATTATTGCTTCGCTGCCGCCGAACATTCAGCAGTTGGAACCACGTTTGGCGCCCTGGTCGATCGTGGCGGCCTTCATGATTTCAGTCGGCGTTGGCGTCGTGTTTGGGCTCTACCCGGCCCAGCGTGCGGCCAAGATGGATCCGATCGAAGCGCTGCGACACGAGTAATCGTTTTTCAGAGGTGCGTTTCCGTGAAAATGGCGGCTCAAGTCATCGACGTTCACAAGGATTACATCCTCAAGGGTGGAATCGTGGTTCGCGCGCTGCGCGGTGTTTCGATCGACTTTCCCGAAGGCGACTTCGTGGCCATCATGGGCACTTCGGGTTCGGGAAAAAGCACGCTGTTGAATCTGCTGGGCTGTTTGGATCGCACGACCCAGGGGCAGTACATACTAGGCGGCCAGGACGTCTCGCGATTGGGCGATGACGAACTTTCGGAGATCCGCAGCCGCTACCTGGGATTTATTTTTCAGTCGTACAACTTGATTGCTCAACTCACGGTCGTGGAGAACATCGAGCTGCCGCTGTATTACCAGGGGCAAATCTCGCGCGATGCCAAGGAGCGCTGCATTCAGATGGCCCAAATGGTCGGGCTCGGAGATCGTCTGGATCACCGGCCGTACCAGCTTTCCGGCGGTCAACAGCAACGCGTGGCGATTGCCCGTGCTCTGGTCAACGATCCGCACGTGATTCTGGCGGACGAGCCGACGGGTAACTTGGATTCAGCCACCGGCGAAGAAATCATGCAGATGCTCGAAGCGCTCAATGCCGCGGGCAAAACCATCATAATGGTCACTCACGAGCCAGACATTGCCGCCCGCGCGCACCGCACTCTGCGGATGCGAGACGGCATGCTCGAGTCGCACGTCGCCAACGGCGCGCTTCATTAGCGCCGCTTTTGGTAGAGCGGCTATTGCGGCCACTGGCCGCCTGGCATGTCGCGCAAGCTCATTTTTGCCGGGTCGATCGCCACGTGTTTGATCTTCCGCCGCTTCCAGGTGTAGCTGATTTGCACCTTGCCATCGGATGCGACGATTACGGCCGGGTAGGAAAACTCGCCGCGTTCCGTTTCCAGCGTCCCAGCGGCTTGCCAGTGTTTGCCGTCGGATGAAACGGCCACGTTGATCGGACTGCGGTCTCGCACGGTGTGGTTGTAAACCAGCAGAATGCGGCCATCTTTGAGGTTCACCGCGTCGATGCCGCTGTCCGGATTCGGCAGTTCCGTGGCCGCCAGCGGGCTCCAGGTGCGACCGTCGTCCGCGGACCAGGACTCGACGATCTTGCGTTGTTTGCTGCGGCAGAGAATCTGAAGTTTGCCATCGGGGTGAACCAGCATCGTGGGCTGGATCACCTGAAACTGCGCGGGATCAACGAGCGATGCCGTTTTCGTCCAGGTTTGTCCCAGGTCGGGCGTTCGCTCGATGTGCGCCAGCCAGTTGCCTGGTTCGGTGCTCGAGGGACAAAGCAATTCGTTCTTATGGAGAATCGGTTTGTTCTTGATCGGACCCAGGATGCCATCGGGCAGCCGGCGCGGTTTCGACCAGCTCTTTCCACTGTCGTCGGAAGTGATCAACATGCCCCACCACTTCTCGGGCGTGGGACCGACCTTGTAGAACAGCAATAGGGGACCGCCAGGTGCTTGAAACAGGACAGGATTCCAGCATGGATATCGTTTCTCTTTAGATTCGACGCCGTTGGCCGCCTCGACTGGTGGCAGCCATTTCTGGCCGTCGTGTCGAGCGCACCAAATACCGATATCGGGATTGCCTTCATCACTGCCCCCGAAAAACGCTGTCACCAGGCCCGCTGGGGTATCGACAATCGTCGACGCATGGCAGGACGGAAACGAAGCACTCTCATAGACGAATTCATTGACCAGCACGCCCGGCATCTCGGCGGCCCTAAGCGAGCTAGCGGCAAGCAATCCATACATGAACGC
>JAYVCO010000469.1:0-17864 GCA_043749935.1 Planctomycetia bacterium | reverse complement strand
CAAGACCGCGACACTGGCCGCAGCAAGGGCTTTGGATTCGTGGAAATGGCCGATGACAACGCCGCTCGCGAAGCCATCGCGGGACTGAACGAGAAAGAGCACGATGGTCGTCCGCTGACGGTCAACGAAGCCAAGCCTCGCGAAGACCGTGGCGGCAGCTACAGCGGTGGTCGCGGCGGCAGCCGTGGCGGCGGCGGCGGCGGCGGTGGTGGCGGTGGTGGTGGTTACGGCCGCCGTTAAACCGGCCCTGATTGCAAAACGCTAATTGAAGCCGAAGGGGAAACTCGCCAAGAGCCCCCTTCGGCTTTTTTTGTTTTCTCACCGTGGTAGTCGGACTCGGAACGTCCCCTTCAGCTAGCACCTCTCACGGACGATTGCAGTTTTGCTTTGTTTGACCTGGCAAGGTAGATCCAACCGCCAGTCTCTAAACTCGCCTTCTCAATTCGTCGGCCGTTCACTAAAAAACCAAACTCCTAGAGCTTTCAGGCTCGGCGCAAGCAACGGGTCGAGAACCGGGCCTAGAATAGCCTGAATCGATTCTGGCAAGGGGTCGAAAGATGTCGGCGTCAGACGCAGCGATTCGCATCCCTTCGATGCGCGCCCACCACGAGCCCACGCTGCTCGACGGCACCGGTGCGCCTGGCGTTCTCTCAGCGGGCGATGTCACGGCCAGGATCTTTTGGGCGTTCATCGGCGTGCACGTGATCCTGTGGACCGTCATGCCAGCCATGACTCACCCGAACCGGCCGTTGGACATGGTCGAGATGTTGTACTGGGGACATGGCTGGCAATGGGGATATTACAAGCATCCACCACTTCCGGCTTGGATCGCAGCGGCCATCTTCGAGATTTCCGCGGGCGCCGTTTGGCCGCTGTATCTGGTCGCCCAGTTGGCGGTCGCTACCAGTTTTTGGGCCGCGTGGAAGCTCGCGCAGGAATTTTTGAAGCCGTGGCCGGCGCTGTGCGCCAGCTTGCTGTTGGAGACTTGCTCTTACTACAACCTGGCTACGGCCGACATCAACAACAGCATCATTTTGCAACCATGTTGGGCGCTTTCCGTACTGTTTCTGTATCGTGGGATCACAACCAAGAAGCTTGGTTACTGGGCCGCGCTGGGAGCGAGCTTGGGCCTGGGAATGCTCGCCAAGTACGACATGGCAGTGCTGGTTTTGGCGATGATTTATCTCGCCGCCAGAAGCGAAACCGCACGATTGGCGCTTTGCACGGCCGGACCCTATGTGGCCTGTTTCGTGAGCCTGGCGATTTTCTTTCCACATCTGGCCTGGATGATTCAGAATCAGTTTCCCAGCGTCCAATATGCCTTGCAGCGCGCCGACCATTCGCGATCTTCGATCGGCCACCTAGTCAATCCACTCGAGTTTCTCATCTCGCAGATCTTGGCGCTACTGCCGATGTTGGCCATTGCCTATCCGCTTTGGCGTCGCCGTGGCAGGCAGCCCGCGGAAGCCAATGAGCTAGATACATTTCAGCAAGATTTCTTGTTGGTCCTGGTTCTGGGTCCGCTGGCGTTGGACTTACTGGTATCCCTCTGCACCGGCGCAAAATTGCAAAGCATGTGGGGGATGCGAATGTGGAGTTTCAGCGGGCTGCTGCTGATACACTATGCGAGCGCCGCGATCGAGCCGCGTGTGTACCGGACGGTCATTGCGCGGTGTGCACTGGCCGGATGCTTGATCGTCGCGGCAGTCACCGCCAGGTCGGTTGCGTTGCCTTTCATGCGCAGCAAGCCGTCGCGAATCCACTATCCGGGCGTGCAATTGGCCGAAGTCGTCGAGCGGCAGTGGCAGCAACACACGGATCGCCCGTTGACGATCGTCGCGGGCCCTTGGTGGCCGGCCGCTAATGCAAGCCTCTATCTTCACAGTCGACCGCTGGTCCACGATGTATTGAACCCGGAGTTCAGCCCGTGGTCGAACGATGCTGCTTTGCGCCGGGAAGGCGGCATGATTGTGTGGGAGAAAGATGTCGACGGAGCGATCTGCGCGCAAGAAGTCCGGCGCCGGTTCCCCGAGGCCGAGATCCTCGCCCCATTCGAACTCAATTGGCAAACCAAGGCCAACTTTCCACCGGTTCAATTTGGGGCCGCCATCGTCCGACCGTCGGTTGCCGCCGAAAACGCCGCATCTGGGCGAAACACTCGTCGTTAGACGGTGGCAAACCGACCAGTCGATCGCGGAGCAATTCGAGCGGGTCTAGTTTGCAATTCAGGCCCGGCCCGCTTACTGTTGAGGCCGAACAACGATCTCGGACCTCGACTGCTGGGTGGACCGTGCCAAAGACTTCTACCTGGATAGTGGCGCTGTTTCTTTTGCTGCTGATCGCGCCTTGGCTGGCTGCTGCCGAAACAAGCACGACCGCGGCCGACGATCCACGCCATGTCGCCAATGGTCTTGTCATTCCAGATGAAGGCTATTGTGACCAGCCGTACGTTGTGGTCACGAAGGATGGCAACTGGCTGTGCGTATTGACAACCGGCGCGGGAGTGGAGGGGCGACGCGGGCAACACGTGGTCTCGACGATCAGCAAGGACCGAGGTCAAAGCTGGTCGAAACCGCTCGATATCGAACCGGCCGACGGCCCCGAAGCTTCCTGGGCCACCCCCCTGCTCACTCCCAGCGGACGCGTGTACGTGTTCTACGACTACAACGGCGACGACGTCCGCAGCCTGAAGGGGAAGCCCGTCAGGGCGGACATGCTGGGCTGGTATTGCTACCGCTATTCGGACGATCACGGGGCGAGTTGGTCGGCAACGCGCCACCGGTTGAACGTTCGAGTAACGGACTGCGATCGGCGCAACGACTGGAATGGGAACGTGCAGCTCTTTTGGGGCATCAGCAAGCCGATCGTGGTCGGCGACTCGGCGCTGCTGGCTTTCACCAAGCTTGGCAAGCACCTGCTCGAAAATGGCGAAGGTTGGTTCTTCCGTTCCGACAACATTCTCACTGAGCTTGACCCGAGCAAGCTGCATTTTGAAATGCTGCCCTCGGGTGAGCATGGTTTGCGGAACGATCGCTTCGGTTCGGTGCAAGAAGAACACAACGTGGTGAGCCTACAGAATGGCGATTTGTATTGCATTTACCGCACCACGACCGGCTATCCTTGCCAGGCGTATAGCCGCGACAGCGGCCGTAGCTGGACCGAACCAGAACACGCCACGTATAGCCCGGGCGGAAATAAGATCAAGCATCCTCGAGCCTGCCCCAAGATCTGGCGCACATCGAATGGAAAATACTTGTTGTGGTATCACAACCACGGCGGCAAGACCTTCGAAGATCGGAACCCGGCCTGGCTGTGTGGCGGCGTGGAACGAGAAGGTATGATTCATTGGTCTCAACCCGAGGTGCTGTTGTACGACGACGATCCTAAAGTCCGCATGAGCTATCCCGACTTGATCGAGCAGGACGGCCGCTACTGGATCACGGAAACTCAAAAGACCGTGGCTCGGGTGCACGCGATCGATCGGTCGCTCGTCGAAGGATTGTGGCGCGAGCTTGAAGAAGAGCGAAAGCCGGTCGCTGCCAAGGGTGCATCGATGGCGAAGGATCCAGTCGTGTCGCTCACCGCGGAACAGTTGCTTCGCGCGAGCGAGACTCCCCTGCCCCGACTGCCCTCGCTGACCTACGGGCGAGGCTTCTCGGTGGAAATGCGCTTGCGTTTCGGCGAGCCGGCCGCTGGCCAGGTTCTGCTCGACTCGATGGATGCGGCCGGCCACGGTCTGCGGATCAGTACGCACAGCGATGGGCGGCTGCAAATTGAGTTTAGCGATGGAAGGACTCGCGGCAGTTGGGCCAGCGACAAAGGACTGGTTGTCAATGACACCCAACGGTACGTGGTAATCACGGTCGATGGCGGCCCAAAACTGATCACGTTTATCGTCGACGGCGTGGTTTGCGATGGCGGGCTGGAGCGACAATTTGGCTGGGGACGGTTCGACAAGCAACTTGAAGACGTCAATGGAAACACGTCCCTGAAAATAGCCTCGCCAAGCGGCGGAGCGTGGCACTCGCTGCGTATTCATGGTCGCCCGCTCAGAAACTATGAGGCGATAGCCAGTTTCCACGCTCAGGGCGATTTTTGACGAGTTGCCGTGGTGCGACAGCAGGTTTTCCGGCAGATAACCTGACAACGGTTCCGGTCCTCTTCTCCGAAAAGGACTTGTATTGCAAACTAGTTTGTGATACAAACAACTTCCAGAACGCGATTCGCCATGGTTCGCGGCTAAGAGAAACGGCCGCTGGGAGGATTCGATGAACGTGCCAAAAAACGCCGATTTCAATCGCCCTCCCGACTCGCGCGAGATCAGCAAGTGGGTGCGCATTTATGCTCAGAATCGCACGCTGGGCGAGTTGATTTGGGCGGGAATCTTCGTGCTAGTGTTTCTGGGCTGGTGGGTTCTGCCGCTCTGCATCAAGCATGCAGGCGCTAGAGGAAACACGATTCTGCTGTGGTTGGCGATTGTCGCCCTGGCTTGTGTTGCGGCGGGCAACTTGATTATCGCCGTGCCCGGGTGGTCGTCGAAGTTGATCGCCAGGATCAACGACCGTGTGTATACATCGGAAGGAAACGTCGCGATTGAGCCCGATTGCAAGAACCGCGCGCGGTGGCCAGACGTAATGCTGGCGATTGGTTTTGCCGCGTGCATCGTGGCCTTTGTGGCATTTGGTAATTCGATTGCCCAGAAATACCAGCAGCCCGTTACGGCTTTGTATTTCGTGCCGTTTTCAATCGCATTTATTCTCAGACACCCGCGCGCGGGCCATTTGCAATTCCTGGCGCCGTTGCTCTATGCCTGGCACGCGGTGCTGATCGTGCTGGGAGCTCCGATCGTGTTTTCCGGACAGTTTTCGCCGCTCAATATCCTCCTGCCGACCATGGGCTACATCATGCTCACGCGCTTGCTGATGCACCTTTACAGCCGCGTGGCTTTGCACATATTGCGAGCGATGGCCCAAGCCGGCTATTACGACAACGGATCAGAAGCTGAGGTTTCGGACAATGGCTGAACTTGATCGCACGATTCACGAGCCGGTTCGATTGAGAATCGTCTCGGTTCTCTCGGGCGTCGACCGCGCCGACTTTAATTTCATGCTCTCGACGCTTGCACTCTCGCGCGGCAACCTGGCTTCGCACATGGAGAAGCTCGAAGGGGCCGGCTATGTCGAGGTGCTCAAAGCGTTCAGTGGCAAGATACCCCGGACGGAGTACCGTTTGACAACCGCGGGACGAAAGGCACTGGGCGATTATTGGGCCTCACTCGATGCCATTCGCGCGCAATCCCGCGTGCGACAACGGTCGAGGTAATCGGCTGATCGTGATAATTTCGCTCCTTTCAGAGCATGCAGATGGCGCACGATCTCTTGAGCCTGCGTGAGTCGCCGATTGCCGAGCGATACGCGGCGCGTCAGGCAGAGCTTGCGGTGCAAGCGGCCTTTCTCTCGCGCTCGCTCAGTCGGCTATCGATATCTCGACACACCGCGACCGCAATGGCTTGCGTGCTCGTGGTGATGTTGGTACTCGTTATCGCCGATCCTCCAGTACTCGGTCCGCTGGCCTTGGTCCTGGCGATCTACTGGGGCGTGCTCAGCGCCAAGATCGACAAGCGGTATTCCGAGTTGCAATATGCCGAGTGCCTGCGACAGGTCAACTCCGAGTCATTGGCCCGCATGGGACGTGAATGGGACCAGATTCCGCTATCGAAAACCGAAATACCCCAGTCGTCGCTTGCGCTCGCCAACGATCTCGATCTGTTCGGCCGAGCCTCGCTGTTCCATTTGGTCTGCCAAGCGCGGACCTCTTGGGGCATTGGCACGCTCAGCGACTGGCTGTTGTCACCCGTCGAGGGCGAGCGTCTGGCCAATCGCCAAAAGGCCGTCGCAGCGCTGGCCGAACAATTGGAGTTGCGCCAAGAATTGGCTGCGCGCGGAAGGCTATTGTGCGGCGACGCTGCCAAACCGGAGGAATTCGTGCGTTGGGCAGAGAAGGAACAACAAAGCCCGTCGGTTCGATTCCTGCTCGCATGGCGAGTTATCTACCCTGTGGCAGTTGTCGCCGGAGTGCTGCTGTTTTGGGCGGGGAGGCTCACCGTCACCGAGTTTGGAAGTGCCATCCTGATTGCCTTGCTGTTTAACTTTGGTATCTCAACGCTGCTGATGGGCCCGATCCATGACACATTGCGGAGGCTGGCCGTCTATGGCAACGGCCTCGATCAGTATCGCGAAGTGTTTGGACTCTTGAACAAATCGGTCGACCGAGCGCCTACCATTTCGGCGGTATTCGCTGCTGGTTCATCGAGTTTCAAGGGGGCCTGCACGGCAGTTGCGCGCGTGCAGCGAGTGCTCCATTTCGCGATGCTTTTGAAACTGCCATTCTTGCACATTCCCATCCAAGTCTTCACACTCTGGGACTTTCATATCTACTATTTTTTGGAAAAGTGGCGACGCCGGCACGGCGAGCAAGTGCGCGGTTGGCTGCAAGCCGTAGGCGAATTGGAAGCGCTCAGCTCGCTCGCGGCGCTAGCGCACGACAATGCCACCTGGTGCTTCCCACGGATTGGAGAAGATCATTCCGAGGTGTTCGTGGCAGAAGCTCTCGCGCATCCGCTCTTGCGCGACGCCGTGCGGGTGCCAAACGATGTGACGCTCGGACCACGCGGCACCGTGCTGTTTGTCACCGGCTCGAACATGGCGGGCAAGAGCACGCTATTGCGTTCGATTGGCACCAACATCGTCTTGGCACAGGCCGGCGGACCAGTCTGCGCAACGGCACTGCAAATGCCGCGAATCGCGCTCGAGACAACCATCCGCGTTCAAGACTCCTTGGAGCGTGGGGCATCCTTGTTCATGGCCGAGTTGCTACGGCTCCAACATGTGGTCGGTCAGGCTCGGAAATTGACTGGAGATAATGACACGGTACTGCTGTTCTTGTTGGACGAAATCCTGCACGGCACGAACACCGCCGAACGGCATATCGCGGCGCGCGCCGTCATTCTCGAGTTGCTGGAATCGAGGGCGTTTGGCGCCGTTTCAACTCACGACATCGAACTAGCCAAAGACCCGCAACTCGCGGCCCGAGGCCAAAATGTCCATTTCAGCGAACAGCTCGTTACAACAGGGAGCGTCCCTGAGATCCGGTTCGACTATCTTCTGAAGCCGGGGATCGCGCAAACGACCAATGCCCTGCGAATGCTGGAAGCTGTCGGGCTTCGGCTGCCGTCAATCGACCAGAAATCGGAGCATCACAAGGCAGATAATGTGGACAAGCTCGGGGCTTCGCGATCTCCGCGAACCGAATAAAATGTCGCCTTGACCCAAACGGGGCATCGCCACTACTGTTCCGCCTTCGTTTCCCTCCGCACAGACCATCAAGCCGCTATTCGCGCAGAATCACTCTCATGGCTGAGCTCACGGCGACCGTTTGGATTGGCATCGCTCTGGCGGTCATCTCTCTGGCTCTCGTCGGTTGGAGCGTGGCGGTGTTGGCAAAACGCCGTCGCCGAGGCCTGTTTTCCGAATATGGCTTCCGAGTGAAGACGTTTCAGTTGGAACTTGAGGGGGACGTGCAATACGCCCAATGGCTGCATCCGAAGGAAGTTCCCAAGTCCATCGAACAAGCTCAAGTCAACGCCCTGCGGAGGTTCATTCGGCCGGGCGACACCGTGATTGATATCGGCGCTCACACGGGTGACACGACCATTCCCTTCGCCTTGGCCGCGGGTCCGGGCGGTTGCACGCTAGCATTAGAGCCAAACCCTTATGTCTTCAAGGTGCTGGCCAAGAACGCGACGTTGAATCGCGGCAAGACGAACATTATTCCCTTTAATTTTGCCGCGACGGAAACCGATGGAGTGTTCACGTTCCACTACTCCGACGGCGCCTACTGCAATGGCGGGTTTCTCGACCAGATCGAGAACAAGCGGCATGGTCATCGTCAGCCTCTCGACGTGCATGGACGCAACCTGGAGAAGTTCCTGCGCCGCGAATATGGCAGTGTCCTTTCGCGCCTGGCGATGATCAAGGTCGATACCGAGGGTTATGACCGGCAAGTTTTGCAGTCGATTCTGGGCCTGGTCCGCGAATTCCAGCCCGTCATCATGTGCGAAGTGTACCGCCGGCTTACCCAAGCGGAGCGCGAAGCCTTGTTCGATTTGATTAGTCAGGCCGGCTATGATTGTTATCAATACGCTGGCGCGGCTCGACTCGTCGGAGATCGCGTAACGCGCGACGACCTGATGAAATCGCCGCACTTCGACATGGTGGCACTGCCGCGCCGGCTGCGTCAGGCAGCCGCCTAGACTCTCTGCCAAGCCTGGCTCAGTCCAGCTAGCACTTGCGATTCCGCCGCCGAATCCCGGCTCTAAAAGACGGTATTGCAATGATCTAGGCCGATTCTGGCCGCTTTGATAAAGTGCCGCGCGAAATAGAGGCGGATCTCGATCGGAAACATCGGTGTCGACTCATGGATGTCCAGCGGTACGCGCCCTATAAGGGACTCGCACTGGCGGTGGTCGTCACTGCCATCCTGCAAGCAGTTCTCATTGCGCGCAACTCGACAATCACTGCTGATGGCATCATCTTCATCTCGATTGCGCGCGATTTGCCGCAGGTCACGGTCGATGCTTTCCATAAATATGACCAGCACCCTGGCTATCCGGCGATGGTGCTGGCCGGCACGCGCCTCGTGCAATCGCTAGGCTATCGTGGCGACCCTCAAGCTTGGGTAGCTGGCGCCTTGGCAGTGACGTACCTCTGCGGGATTCTTTGTGTCGTCGTGGTCTGGTTTTATGCTCGCGACCTGTTCGATACGCACGTCGCCAATATCGCTGCGCTGATTTTTGCGTTCTTGCCGCTGCCAAGAGCCAATGCATCGGACGCGCTGAGCGACACGCCGCATCTGCTGTTTTATCTGCTGGCCGCCTGGCTGGCTTGCCGAGCGATCGCGCACGGCCGTCTGCTGCTGTTTGCCGGCGTGGGCGCGACCAGCGGGCTCGCCTATTGGATTCGGCCCGAGGGCTTGGAAGTCACCGCGATCGCCCTGGTGTGCTTGTTCATTCAAGGAATGCGCATGCACTGGCCGTGGCAGCGACTCGGGCTAGCCTGCGTCACTCTCGCGGGCTCGGCCTTGCTTGTCGTGGCACCATACTTGCTGCTGGCCGGGAAAGTTACGAGCAAACAGCTCCCCTTCGCAAAAGTCCAAGCCGGAACCACGTTTATCGCTCAGCAGGCCGAATTGCAGCCACCGCCCAAAGCAATATCGCCGCCGCAAGCGGCTCCACTTCCGTCGCCCGCTCCACAGCCCGCGGCGCCTACAGACATCGTGACCAAGACTCCGCCAGACGCAACACCTCCTTCTGCCGTAATTCCGGGTACATCAGAACCGCCCAAAGTGCGTTACTCGACAGCACTGATTCTTCGGCTGACGGCCAAAGCCGTATCGGCTTTCATCAACAGTATTTGCCACGGATTCAAATTCGTTTTCATCCCATTCTACTTGATCGGATATGCAGAGCTGATCCGCCGCAGACCCGACTGGATGCGGGTTGGCTTTATTGCGTTGTTGGCGCTGGCGCACATCGGGGCCTTGATGATCGTTTATTTCCTCTCGGGCTACATTGCCCATCGGCATGTGTTGCCATTGGTCGCCCTGGCGATGCCCTTTACGGCGCTTGGCGTGGTCTATGTTGTCGACCGCATCTCCGTGGGGTTGAAAACGCATCCCGCAGTTCCGTTCTGGGCCGTTTTTGGCGTGAGCCTGGCGGCCGTACTACCGTTCACGCTGCGTCCCCTGACTCGCGAATGTGCCCCTCTGATCGAAGCCATGCAGTGGGTGCAGGCACACGCCGAACCGGGCTCGGGAATCGTTTGCAACTCGCCATACGTGGCTTTTTATAGCACACTACCCGTTACTACATTGGGTCCCCGAGCGCGCAGCATCGACGGCGCTCTGAACAACGCCCCGGTACGTGCGAGTTACGATTACGTCGTATTGCACGTCGGTGCCCATGAATACCGTCCCGAATGGATCGGGGAGTTGAAGACTCGTTATAGCCAGGTTCGACTCTTCCCCGATCCTACCAGCGGCACGCGTCGGCCCAAGAAAGTGCTCGTCTTTCAGAGCAAAGAGGGGCTGGCTCGGCGCCCCCACGATAAGACGCATTCCTAGCTCGATGCCAGGCTTTAGCGCGGGCGGGGTTTTTCCGGCTGGCGCCGCAAATGCCTGGGCCGGATCACATTGGTAGCCAGACCGCAAGTCTCGAGGACTCGGATGATGGCATACATCGGATCGAGCTCCCACCATTGATGTGAGTTCGAGGCGCTGGCCGGATCCTGATGATGGTTGTTGTGCCAGCCCTCGCCACTGGTCAGCAGGGCGACGAACCAGTTGTTGCGGCTGTTTTCGTGGGTTTCGTAAGTGCGATATCCGTAGAGGTGCGACAGCGAATTGACGGACCAACTGATGTGCCAGACGAAAACAGTCCGCAGAAACACACCCCAAACCAATAGGCTGAGTCCAAATTGTGCGCCGTCAGCGAGGCTGCCCGAGGAGAACAAACCGATTGCCAACCCAGCAAGGAAATACATGGCTGCATGAGCCAGGTAGACCCACACCGGCACCATCGTGCGTTGCAACCGCAGATAGAACGGATCTCGCAGCACATCGCGCGCGTAACGATCGTACGACGAAAGGCAGCGGACGTCGCGGTTCTCCACCAGCAGCCAGCCCATGTGGCTCCAAAAAAAACTGACCAGCGGGCTATGGGGGTCCGGCCGCTCGTCCGAATCGTTGTGGTGCATGCGATGAGTTGCCACCCAACTGCCGGGTGCATCTTCCATGCAACAAATCGCCACCAGCACGAAAAAGTGCTCCAACCAGAGCGGGCACTCAAAACTGCGATGGGTCAACAAACGATGATAGGCAATGTTGATGCCCAAACCGCCGTAGAAATAGGTGCCGATGACCAGCAGCGCAACACCCGTCCAGCTAAACAGCCAGGGAATGCAGACCGCCAGAGCCAATAAATGAATCACCGCGATCGGCAGGGCATAGCGCCACACGATGCGTGGCGTCGTCGTCTCGGGCCGCAATAATTTGCCGCGTTTCCTGCCGAGAACACGAAATGTCGGATGGCGGTCGGCGGCCGCAGCGGGCAATTGCTTCAGGGGCATCTGCTTTAAAGGCATCTCAATCCTACACGAGTCGCAATCCTCGCCCCGAGCGAGGAGAATGGGGTCACCAAGCGTCTCAAGTGTCAGTGGAACGAAAGCGCCGCGATAAATCAACGTCAAGTGCCCGTTTGCATCCAAAACGAGACAGCGAGAAATCGGCCGAAAAGCCGCTCGATGGAAGGATCGGCAACTGGGCGAATGTATAACGGGCACTAGCAGGGACGTACTGGCGTACTCCCAACGCGCTTGTTTGAAAAAAAGTTTGTGCGAAACTCGTAAAAGGGAGCGCGTGGATGTTCGCGCGCTAAGGGAAATAGCGCTTTTCTGGCGACGACGTGTATGGTTGAGCCCGCTGAAACGTTGCAATTGGCGATTGCCCATCATCGTCGCGGCCAATTGGCGGAAGCCGAACAGCTCTATCGTCAAATTCTGAGCGCCAACCCGCGTCATGCCGGCGCGTTGCACTTGCTCGGACTGATCGCACACCAGGCAGGTCGCCATGACGCCGGCATCCAATACATCAGCCGGGCGATTTCAATCGAGGGTAATAACCCGCTGTATCATTGCAATCTAGGCGAGGCCTATCGCGCACTGGGCCGAGCGCCCGAGGCGCAGGCTTGCTACCAAAGAGCTCTGCAATTGAATCCCTCGCTAGCGGCGGCCCACTATAATCTTGGCCTGCTCGCGCAACAGACGGGCCACGCGAAGGAGGCCCAGCATCAATACGAGCAGGCGATCCGCCTGCGGCCGGAATATACCCAGGCGCACAACAACTTGGGTAATGTGCTACGTTCCCAGGGCAAGTTGGATGACGCCGTCGCGGCCTATCGAGCAGCCCTCGGTTACCAGCCAGACTACATCGAGGCGCTGAACAATTTAGGGGTCACGCTGATCGACCTACAGCAATTGCCACAGGCCATCGAATACTTGCAGCGAGCCCTGGGCTTGAAGCCCGACTCGGCTGAGGCCCATAGCCACTTAGGAAACGCTTACGCTCGCGCGGCCAATTGGACTCAAGCCGCGCAATGTTTTGAAAGCGCACTGCGGATTCGGCCCGATTTTATCGAGTCGCGGTACAACCTCGGCAAGGTGCTGCAAACCGAGGGAAGAAATGCGGAAGCGGCGGCAGCCTTCTTCGAAGTCATTCGGCGCGACCCCGACCACTTCGAGGCGCATCTCAGCTACCGGACTCTGTTTGAGCGCCAAGGAGATCCAGCGGACGTTCTGGCAGCTTACGATCTGGCCTTGCAACAGAACCCAAGCGACGCGATGGCCCATTTTTTTCGCGCGGGTTTGCTGATGGGCCAAGGAATGTATGCGGAGGCCATCGAAGGCTTAAAAGAGTGCATTCGATTACAGCCGAAGTATCTGCAAGCGTATCTCGAGATCGCGGTCGCGTACAACACGATGATGGAGCCAGACGGCGCGCTGGAATACTCCCGCCGTGGTCTGGACCTGGTCCCGACGAGCGCCGGCCTGTGTGGCAACATGGCCGCCGCCCTCCAATCGCAAGGACGTGGCGAAGAGGCGATGGGCTGGTTTCGCAAATCGCTCGAGTATCGGCCCAACAATCCACCGGGCCACAGCAACATGCTCTATGCGATGAACTTTGTTTCCTCGCTCGACCCGGCGACGATATTCTCCGAACACCTTCAATGGGCCGCATTGTACGCCGAGCCGCTGACCGCGCGCTCGACTCCCCACGAAAACGATCGCACGCCCGACCGCCGCTTGCGCGTGGGCTATGTTTCACCCCATTTTTTTGATCACGCCGTGAATTTCTTCACCGAACCGATTCTTACTTCGCACGATCACGAACGGTTCGAGATCTTCTGCTACTCCGCGGTTCGCAATCCCGATGCGGTTACGCAACGCTTGCGATCGGCCGCCGACCAGTGGCGCGAGATCAACGACATTTCGGACGAAGACGTGGCGCGCATGGTCCGCGACGATCGGATCGACATCCTGGTCGATCTCACCGGACACATCGGACGCAACCGGCTGCTCGTGTTCGCGCGAAAACCGGCTCCCGTTCAAGTCACCTACATCGGTTACCAGAACACGACCGGCATGTCGGCCGTGGATTATCGGCTGACCGACGAACGGGCGGACCCAGTGGGCCTGACCGATGCGTTTTACACCGAGAAACTCGTGCGGCTGCCGAGAAGCTTCTTCTGTTATCGGCCGCCCGACAATGCGCCGCCCATCACGCCCCTGCCGGCGCTTGAGCGTGGCTTCGTGACGTTCGGCTCGTTCAATAACTACGCGAAAGTCGCGCCGGAGGTGATCGACGCCTGGATACGCATTCTGGCACGCGTTCCCAACTCGCGGCTTTCGGTATTGGCTTACACCGGCGGCTATGTGGAACACAACTTCAAACGGCTGGCCGGCGAGCGCGGTATCGACCCCGAGCGCATTCAAGTGGTTGGCCGACGATTTCGGCGCGAGTACCTGCAACTGATCGCCGATAGCGATATTGCGCTCGATCCCTTTCCGTTCAATGGACACACGACAACCTGCGACGCCGTGTGGATGGGAGTTCCCGTCGTGATGCAACAGGGTCACACCTACGCATCGCGCTTTGGCGGCAGCGTGCTGGCCAACGTCGGTTTGGAGCGGCTGATCGCCAACTCGACGGACGAGTACATTCGCTTGTCTGTCGATCTGGCGACCGACTTGCCGCGGTTAGCGCAACTACGCAGCGATCTTCGCCCCCGCATGGCCGCTTCGGTTCTGCTGGACTATCAGGGTTTTACCCGCAATTTGGAGCAGGCGTATCGCCGGATGTGGCACACGTGGTATGAGCAAGTGGGAAAGTGAATTGACGATGCTGGGTAAGACCAGCCCCGACGCTACTCTTTCGTTTCCGCAGGCAATCGAACGTCGCCCAGAAGTGGCACGGGCTCGCGAGCGACTATAGGTATATTCATGGATCATTGCAGTAGTCGCTGCGAGATGAAACCTCGAGCCAAACAATACTGATGAGCAAACGCACGATGACCACCGAAAAATGCCGTCCGGAGTTGTCCCGGCTGGAACTGGCCGTGATGGACCTCGTTTCAGAATCGCCCGCCGGGGCTCCCGGCCGTCCGCCGCGCAGGCGCGTAGCTTATGGATCATGGATCGCTAGCGACGATGACGCAGCCGTTGAGAGATTACCGCTTGCCGCGAATCTGTACCGGCGCGAAATCGCTGTCGGGCAGGTTCACGTTGAGTTGCAAATCGGTATACGTATACTCGGCCAGCAAAGGAGGCGTCTGATTCGGCCGAGTGGGCCAGGTCGAGAAATCGACGCGCACGGGCACGTGTAGTTCCGAGTCGATAAAGACGTTGGCCAGGTGAAATTCCAAACCACTCTGCTTCGTCGGGTGCAGAACGCGAATAACCGTGCAGGGGCGTTTATTGATTTTGGCACCCGCGATCCATTGCACCTCGGTATTGACGCCCTGCGGGTCCGCTGCGACGTGCCGCTTGAGAACATCGATCATTTGACTGAGCACGGCGGCAAACCCGCTCTTGGTGATTGGCACCAGGCTCTCTTCCCGCGCGCTGTCACCATTGGGATCGATCTCCACGACCACATAGTCGAAATGCTTGCCGCCATTGCGGACCAACATCTTGCCGTTGTTGCGGCCCTCGATGTAAAGCACTCTGCGGCCGGCAATCTTTTTGGGACCGGCGAATTGCAAGAAGATGCAGAGCGGCTCGACGACGCGCCCCTGATCGAGAATTTCTTCCCGCAAACGCATATCGATGAACTGCGTGTCCTGCAAGAATCCTTCGATCCGCTCGCGCTTGATCAGGCGGCACTTGAAGTCGCGCACCGCTTGCCGCAGATATTCTTGCTCGTCGCGGGCATACTGCAACACGGCCTCCATTGGATGCGACGCCGCAGCGGAAGATTGCGACGGCAATGTCGGCCGATATCCCGAGGTCCGATGCTCGCTAGTTTTCGCGTAATCCATGGGGCTTGGCGGGCCAGCTTGAAGCGGCGCCGAGCGAGCAACCCAACAGACCACAATGAAGAAGAGACGCACGACCGACGAACGCGGAAGCAAAGACATCATGGAACGTTACGCCAAGGATCTCGAGCGAATCTGGCTGTACACTCACGAGCTTAAGTATTGCTTGAGTTTCGCCAGGGGCAACTGGACGATTTTCAGAAGCAGCAAATCGAGCCGGAGCAAGCCATTACAGCTTACCCAGTCAGCGCAAGCAGCGTCGAAGTGAGGGGCCTAAGTCGACTTGCGCAGCAGCTTTCCGAGGCGTTCGTTCATCATTTCAGTCGAACCATCGGCAAACGAGGCTGCCTTGCAGGCAGCCAGATGGCGCATCAGCGGGAGGTCGGCGCGAAGCCCGCTGGCTCCCATGACTTGGATGCACGCAGCCAGGTGCGATAGCGTGTGGTCGCCGGCAAATTTCTTGGCCAGCGCGGCTGCCTCTTCGGCCCCCCGGCCCGCATCGATTTGTTGAGCTGCGCGATACGCGAGCAGCCGCAGAGCACCCAGGTCAGTGTTTGCGTTCACCAGCGACCATCGCAATCCTTGAAATTCGAGAATGCTCTGGCCGAACGCTTGGCGTTGGCTCGCATAACTCGCGGCTTGTGAAATTGCCGAGTCGAGCATGCCGGCACACATCGCGGCCACGTAACACCGGGCTCCATTGATGCCGCTCAAACTTTTCGAAAAACCGCTGCCGGGTGGATCTAATAGAGCTTCCTCGGGCGCCAGGTAGTTCTCCAATCGAAAGCCGCCAATACCCGCCGCATGGATTCCCTGAAGTCCATAGGCTGTTTCTCGCACGAAGCCGGTCTCATCGGCCTCGACGATGAATGCCGCCAGACCTTTGCTACGCAGGCTCGGGTCGGTCTGCGCCAGCGTGATCATGACGCCGGCAACGGCAGCATTGCAGATCCAGGCTTTCCTTCCGTTGAGCGTCCAGCCTGTCGAGGTTCGGCTGGCTGAAGTCGTGACCCCGGCCATGTCGCTGCCGTGGTCTGGCTCGGTTAGCGCCGTGCAGCCTATCACCTCTCCACGAAGCATGCGGGGCACCAGCCGGTCAGCCAACTGTGGCGAGGCCCGCGAGATTCGCACCAGCGCATTGTGATGATTCACCAACGAAAAGGCGAAACCAAAGTCGTGTTTGGCCAGTTCCTCGACCACGCGCATCTTGGCGGAAAAGCGCAACCCCTGACCGCCGAATCTGGGCGAAAGTTCGATGCCGGCGAGCCCCTCGCGACATGCGGCGCGCAGCGTCTCGGTCGGATGACAGCGCAAGATCTCCCACTCTTCCGCCGCGGGCGCGACAATCCGCTGGCCAAACTCCTGGGCCCGGGCCACCACGGAGCGCTCGGCATCCGTGAGAGAAGCATCAAAATCGCTGACGATCGAGTCGCTAGCCATAACGGAGCTCCACTTCAATATTCGTTGGGTCCACGCTTCTTAATCTCCTCCAGCGTGGAAAGCAATAGCCGAGAAGTGCAAGGCAACCTACTTGTTCCGGTGGCCGTTTCAGAACATGATGGCCGTAGATTCATAATGTTCTGGGACGAATCACAACAGGTATTCGAATGGCCATTACTCGGCTACTTTTGGGAAGTGCAGCGAGAATTATTTGGGCAGTTGCTCTGCTCTGCCAATTCGCGTCGGCTGCCGAAATGCGCCCGAACATTGTTTGGATCACGAGCGAGGACCATGGCCCTCACATGGGCTGTTATGGCGACTCGTTTGCCAGCACGCCGAATGTGGATCGCCTGGCAACGCAAGGCACGATCTACTTGCACGCCTGGTCCAATGCGCCGGTCTGCGCGCCGGCACGCACCACGCTAATTTCCGGCCTCTATCCACCATCGACTGGCAGCGAACACATGCGCAGCCTGGTCGCCTACCCGCGCGGTTTGAAGATGTTCCCGCAATTGTTGCGCGAGGCTGGGTATTACTGCACCAACAACGCGAAAGAGGACTACAACCTGGAGCAGCCGGGCCGGGTGTGGGACGAATCGTCTCGCAAAGCCCATTGGAGCAAGCGCCCCAGCGGCCAGCCTTTTTTTGCAGTCTTCAATTCTGAAAAGAGCCACGAAAGCAGGATACGAGTTCGGCCGCACCAGCGGATTCACGATCCCGACAAGGTCCGCGTGCCCAAGTATCATCCCGACGCGCCGGCGGTGCGGCAAGATTGGGCCCAGTATTATGACGTAGTGAGCGAAGCCGATGCCGATGCCGGCGTCCGCCTGAAAGAATTGGCCGACGCAGGACTAATGGACGACACGATCGTGTTTTACTTCGCCGACCACGGCTCGGGCATGCCGCGCAACAAACGTTGGCCTTACAATTCGGGGCTGCAGGTGCCGTTGGTGGTTTATCTGCCGAAGCAATTTCAGCATCTTGCGAGCGGCGACTTCCAGCCCGGCGGAAAATCGGACCGGCTGGTGAGCTTCGTCGATTTCGCCCCGACCGTGCTCAGCATGGCCGGGATTCAGCCTGCTGAGTGGATGCAAGGGCACGCTTTTTTAGGCAAGTTCCAGGAAAAACCACAACCTTATGTCTATGGATTTCGTGGACGAATGGACGAGCGAACCGACATGGTGCGCAGCGTCACGGACGGTCGCTTTGTTTACGTTCGCAATTACATGCCGCACAAGATCTACGGCCAATACCTCGATTACATGTTTCAAACGCCGAC
>JAYVCO010000468.1:0-8530 GCA_043749935.1 Planctomycetia bacterium | reverse complement strand
CCGGGCTTGGCGCGGGCCCCACATTCGAGAAATCAGTGGCAGAGAGCGAAGGAGCAATTCCGTTGGGAGCTGTCGCAGCCGTCGCAGCGCCCCCAGAGCGGGCACCCAGGTTGTTCGCGCCACTGTGCGCAAGAGTCTGATTGCCTACGCGTGATGTAGCGCCAAAGTGTTGTTGAGAAAAGCTGGTGTGCGGTCGTCCCGTCGAGGTGGTTCCACCCCGACCAGCTAAACTAGACGATCCAAAGCTGCGTTGCGTGAAGCCCGGCCCGGAACTTACACCAGGCCGTTGAACCGAGTGCATCTGTGAACCACTGAAGTTGCGCGCGGCGAAATTGCCCTGCCCGCTCGAGTGAGAAAATGTCTGGCCGCTCGGGCGAGAGAAGCTTTGTCCTCCGGGGTGAGCAAACGTGTTGGGTCGCGAGAAGCTATTGGTGTGCGGCGCAATATTGTGGGTCGGGGAGGCAAAGCTGCGTGCATTGCCGGGGTGCATGGCTCCGCCCGAAAAATTCCCACCCGGGCGAGCCATCGGTGCATGTAAAGCGCTACCACCGGGCGAGCCGTGGAAAGCGCCGCCTGCATGGACAGGGCCGCCACCGTGCATAGCTCCGCCGCCACCGTGGAAGCCTCCCCCTCCGCCGCCCATGTGACCACCGCCACCGTGACCACCACCGCCGCCGTGTGCACCGCCGCCACCATGACCGCCACCGCCACCACCGTGACCGCCACCTCCGCCATGAGCGGCGAGTGCTGGAGACGTCAGGCATCCGAAAGCTGCCAGAAGAAACCCGAGTGTGAAGAGTCCTGATCGCATTTGAAAGCGCCCTAAGTCAAAGTCCATGCGCTGTCGCCATCATTAATATACGAAATCAAACACGCGCATGTGCGAGATTACGAAATCGTTATGCTGGGACTGCGCACGCCCGCGCAAACACAGGCATAACTCGCCCAACTTGACCCTGGGTACCAGAGCACGGGCTAGCAGTCACGCGAAAAGCTCGGGCACCAGCTTGGCTTTCGTGACCTCGGGGTCGGTCAGGCTCGATGGGCGACCGTCGTGCGGGTAGGTGAGTTTGCGATGGTCGAGGCCCAGCGCATCGAGCAAGGTGGCGTGCAGATCGTGAACGGTAACGACGTCCTGAACGGCCTCGTAGCCAAAGTCGTCCGTGGCGCCGTGAACGTACCCGCCTTTGAATCCGCCGCCGGCCAACCACAGCGAAAAGCCGCGGCGATTATGGTCGCGGCCGTCGGCGCCCTGTGACACGGGCAACCGGCCGAACTCGCCCGTCCACATCACGATGGTCGAATCCAACAGCCCGCGACGTTTAAGATCGTGGACCAAAGCCGCACTCGGCTGGTCGGTCATCGCGCACAACCCTTTGAGGCTCTCGGCGTTCTTGCTGTGTGTGTCCCAAGGTTGGGTCTTAAGAAAGATTTGCACGAAACGAACGCCCTGCTCCACAAGCCGTCGAGCAAGCAGACAGCGAGTTCCATATTCCTGCGTCTTCGGGTTATCGAGCCCATAGAGATTACGGGTCTCCGCGGTCTCCTGCGAAATATCGAGCACACCCGGAACGGCGGTTTGCATCCGCGCGGCGGTTTCGAAATTGGCCAGTCGGGCCGACAACTCGGAATTCTCGATGTGCCGTTCGAGGTGGGAGCGATTGAGTTGCTCGAGGAAGCGAAGCTGATTGGTTCGCGCGACGGCCGACACCCCTTCGGGCGTTTGCAGATTGAGCACGGGTGACTTGCCCGAGCGGAATGCGGTTCCTTGATAGACTGCCGGTAACCAGCCAGCCGACCAATTGCGCTCGCCATCCACGGGCAATCCGCCCGGATCCGAGAGCACGACGTAGGACGGCAGGTTCCGATTCTCCGAACCAAGGGCATACGTGACCCACGAGCCCCAACTGGGCATGCCGGCCAGAAACCTTCCAGTGTGAATCAACCGCAAGGCCGACTCGTGATCGACCGACTCGGTGTTCATCGAACGGACAAGCGTCAGGTCGTCGGCGATCCGAGCGGTGTGCGGCAACAGTTCGCAAAGCTCCATGCCCGCGCGGCCGTGACGCTCGAACTTGAAAGGTGAACCGAGGACGTTCCCCTTTTGTTTGTCGAAGTGGACTTCCAAGTCGCCGCCCGGATACGGCTGGCCGTGGTATTTATTGAGTGCCGGCTTGGGGTCGAAGAGGTCCATCTGGCTCGGGCCGCCATGCTGGAATAAACAGATGGCGGACTTCGCCCTGGCGCGTGTCGTCGTAGCCGCCGATGTCCCAGCGTTTTCTGCGGCCATTGCCATTCGAGTCTGATCGCCCAACAAATGCGCAAGCGCCAAACCGCCCAGCGAGCCTGCATACTGCCCAAGAAAGATGCGACGCGAAAGCATCCTCGACTCGTGCAATAACGTGCTGGACTCGCGCGTACCCATTGCCGCCTTACTCCACGTACAAGAAAGTATTGCTGGACAAGAGCATTTGGCAGAAATCGCGCCAAACTTTTGCGTCGCCATCGTTCTGGCCGGCGTATGCTTCGCATTGAAGCTTGATAAAATCGATTGCCGATTGCTTTTCGATCGCGCTCGGTTCGCACCCCAAAGCAAGTACGAACGCATGGGCGATCCGCGCGTCGGGCGCGTCGCCAGCCTCGCGGACCAGCCGTGCGGCAAACCGCTGTGACTCTGCGATCATGAACGCCGAGTTGAGCAGACTCAGCGATTGCAGCGGCATTGTCGAGGCTGGACGCTGCACACAATTAAAGACCATCGTGGGCGAGTCGAACAGGTTCAAAAAGCTGAGCGTCTGCGTGCGTCGCTGTTGCAAATACAGCGATCGCCGATTAGCATTAGCCGAATGGTCGACCGCAATCACTTCGCCCAAGTCGTCGCGCGTGGTGGGCACGTAAGGTCCGCCAAATGTCCGTTCCAGCCCCCCGCTGGTCGCGAGAATCGCGTCGCGCAGCGATTCGGCATCGAGACGCTGGATCGTGTGCCGCCACAACAGGCGATTTTCTGGGTCGACCGCAAAAGCCTGCTTGCTTAGCGCGCTTGTCTGGCGATAGGCGGCCGACGTCAGCAGCCGCCGGTGCATCGACTTGAGACTCCAGTCGGAACGAACGTATTCGAGGGCGAGATACTCTAGTAGTTCCGGGTGCGACGGTCGCGCGCCGCTGGTCCCCAGGTTTTCAGTCGTGGCCACGAGACCCGTTCCAAAATGATGCTGCCACACCCGATTGATTTGCACTCGAGCCAGCAAGGCCGCGGCATGCGAGTCGAGTTTTGTCAGCCACGTGGCCCAAGCCAGGCGACGTCCAGTCGATTTCACGCCGCTCGGCGGCGCTTTCGCTTCGAAGGTACGATCGGAATCGTTCAGTGCCGCGAGCGGTGCGGGCTCAACTTTTTCACCCGGCGCGCCATAGTTGCCGCGATCGAGTAAGAACACGTCAGGTGGATTCTCGGAGCGATCGAGAACACAGGCGATTTTTCCTGGCCGCTCGCCGCGTTCGAGTTCCTTGGCTTTGATCGCCGCCGCCAGCTCCTTCTGCTTGGCGGCCAGAGATTCGGCAAGCTTTTCCGCCGCCGGGCCCGGAGCATTTCGTTCAACGACCACGTTGTCGACCACGAAACTTCGCGCGCAGCAGTACTCAAATCCAAAACCGCCATCCGGCAAATCGGCCGCTGTGAGTTTTAATTGCTTCTCATCCGGCAGTCCGTCGACCAGGTGTTCGAGCCGGTACTGATCGTTTTCCAAATGCGTGATGCGCACGCCGTAATTGTGACCCGACTGATACTTGGCGTTGCCCATATCGCCGGCGCTGCGAGCATCGGCGCCAGGATAATCGACATGTACCGCCGCCCCACCGGCTGGATTGCCGTCGATGAGCACATTGCCCAGCGGAACAGGACCATTGTCGTCGAAGTCTTGCAGGGCAACAAAATATGCAATCCGTTCAGCAGGCGTGCCGTCGGCCGATGCTTTGGTGTCTATTAGGTCGAACGTGACTTGGATCCAATCGCCCTTCCCGTCGGGCGTCCAATCAAACGCCTGTTTAGTCGACAGCCAGCGATCTCCCGGCGCACCATTGTCGAGAACATTCAAGGTGCCGTTTAGCCGCAGCGCCGAGGGAGCCTCTGCGCTTTCAAGTTGCACTGGCAGACTCCCGCCCGGCCCGTCATCTCCCGGCGCCGTGTTGCTCCAGTTTTCTGTTAACGGCGGTCCGCTGGTTTCGAATTCGTCATGGAAGATCACGGTCGTTGGCGGCCGGTTGGCTCGCGCCCAAGCCGTGAATTCGGTTTTGAGTGTCGCGAGCTGCGCGGAAATCTTCTGGCTGTGCTCTTCCCAGCTGGCCGCTTCGCCGGGCAAGTTGGCGTAGACGAAACGTTCGTTGGGCTTGAGCCAATTCTGAATATTGAAGGCGGGATAGAAGACCGATTGCAGTTGGTAATATTCGCGCTGCGAGATGGGCTCGAACTTGTGGTCGTGGCACTTGGCGCATTGCATGGTCAGTCCCAGCAGCGAAGAAGCGACAATTTGGGACGTCGACTCCAGCGCGGCATAGCGGTCGGTGCGGACCTCGTCCGGGTTGCCATCGCTTTCCCCGCTGCCGTCCTGGCCATTGCGCAGAAAATGCGTGGCCTCGAGCAGCGAAATCATTTCTGGCGTGGCGTCTTGGCCGGGCACGAAGCCCGAGAGCTCGTCGCCAGCGATTTGCTCGACGATGAACCGGTCGAAGGGCTTGTCTTGGTTTAGACAGCGCACAACATAGTCGCGATAACGATAGGCCAGCGGCCGGTCCGTGTCGGCATTGAAGTAGCCGTTCGAATCGGCGTAGCCGGCCGCATCGAGCCAATACTTTCCCCATCGCTCGCCGTAGTGTGGCGACGCCAGGTAACGCTCGACCATCTGCTCGTACGCGTCGACCGCCGTGTCGCGGACAAAGGCCTGAATCTCCCCGGGCGATGGCGGCAGCCCGGTCAGGTCGAAACTGACGCGACGAACGAGCGTGGCCCGGTCGGCTTCGGGGTTGAACGAAAGACCGCTGGCTTCGAGCCGTGCCAGCAGAAACCGGTCGAGGTCGTTGCTCGCGCTGGCGCTGTTGCTAACTTCCGGCGGCCGTTGATCAACCAGAGGTCCGAATGCCCAATGCTCGTTCACAGAATCGCCGGCTGTCGACTTGGGCAGACCTTTGGCGCCACCAGCGATCCAGCCGGCTAACAGGTCTTTCTCCGCTGCCGAGAGTGGCTCTTCCGGTGGCATTTCGTCGGCTTCGACCCGCTGCCAAAGCAAGCTCATGGGCGGCTGACCCGCGGACACGCCGGCCCCGCTTTCGCCTCCACGAGCAATCCCCCCGGGAGTGCTCAAATTGAGTTTGCCTTCCCGCTTAGCTGGGCCATGGCATTTCACGCACCGCGCGACGAGCAAGGGCAAAACGTCGTGGGCCAATTCGGGATCCGCGGCCAACGAAGATGCGCATAGCGCGGCCTGGGCGCCGAGAACGATCGGAACGATCCACAATTGCAGCTTGCGCATCCGCAGATTCAAAGCCAGGGGCAACTTGGCAGGTTACTATCCGACCCTAGTATAACCCAACGTGGATGGGTTCGGGCAATGGGCGGCCCCGGTTGGCTGGTCCCTTTTCTTGGGCGCTGCCAGATTCAGCTTGCGTCCGTTGAGTTTAGCCAAATAGCGCTTTGATGGCCGTTCCTTCGCACACGCGAATGGGCCTGCCGAAGCGATCGTCGACGGTCGCCTGAGGTGCAATTCCCAAGGCGTGCAACAGCGTGGCGGCGTAGTCCTGAGGCGTGACCGGCAGTTCAAGCGGATGGGCTGCATGCGGATCGCTCTTTCCATAAACCGCTCCGCCACGGATACCGCCGCCTGCCAGCAATCCACTGTAACAGAATGGCCAGTGGGCACGGCCACCGGCGCCGGCATTGCCTGAATCAATCTGCGGGCGACGACCAAATTCTCCGACCCAGGCCACGACCGTCTCGTCGAGAAGTCCACGCTGGTCGAGATCTTCCAATAGTGCCGAGAGGGCTTGATCGGCCGGCGGAATCAGATCGTTTTTCAACCGGTTGAAGTTGTTGCTGTGCGTATCCCAAAAGTTACGGCCGTCATTGTGCCAATTGACGGACACCAGGGGCACGCCGTGCTCCACCAGCCGCCGCGCCAACAATACGCTCTGCCCGTGAATGTTGCGGCCATAGCGCTCGCGAACTCGCTCGGATTCTTGCGACAAATCAAACGCTTGGCGAGCACTCTGGGAAGACAGCAGACCAAAGGCGCGCTGTTTGAGCCCCGTGGCCTCCGACCTACTCAGTTCGGCGCGCTGGTTGTCGATTTCTTGCAGCAGTGCGTGGCGAGAGCTGATTCGCTCGAAGCTGATTCCGTCCGCCAGGCTGAGCTCCTGGACCTGCCAATCGGCACGATTCGGATCGCCGGATACCAGCAGCGGATCGTACTTGCGTCCCAACCAGCCGCCATTCTGCCCGGGCGCGCGCCCGCCGGGTGCGGCGGGATGATAGGCCATCCACGGCACCGTGACGAACGGAGGCAACGTGCTCGGGCCGGAGCGGAGTCGGGCCAGCATCGAGCCCAAGTGAGGCGTATCGCGATCACTCGGAGGCGCTGCGTCGCTTTTTATGGTCGGCGCCAAGTGTCCGGTCAATGCCAGGTGTCCGCTCGACAGATGCGCCGGGTCGTCGTGGTGTAGCGTGCGGACAATCGAGAACTTATCGCTCAGCTTGGCAAGCCGGGCGAAGTGTTCGCTGATCTGAATGCCGGGCGTGCTGGTCGAAATCGGCTGGAACGGTCCCCGGATTTCCGCGGGCGCATTCGGCTTCATGTCGAAGGTATCGAGCTGGCTCGGACCGCCCCACATGAATAGAAAAATGCATGCTTTGGCCTTGCCGAATCCGTCGGCAGGAACGCCAAGCGCCGCCGCCGCGCCGGCTTGCGAGGCCCAAAGCTCGGGCAGACCCAGGCCCAACAGCCCCAGCCCGCCGGCTTCGAGCACACGCCGCCGATTGACAAGCTTCGACTGACGGAGATTAGCACAGCCAGAAAGCGTGTAGTCGCGCGCGTCCGGCGGCTCTGGAAGTCTGGTCATCGTTGGCAAGCTTACTGAGGCGGGAGTTCGTGGTTTCTAAACCGGCAGGCGAACGCATCGGCGTGGGTCCATGTATTGTAGACCCCACGTATTGAACTTTGCTAGACGAAAAATGAAAAACCGTGAGACACCGCGATATGCGATGGGGCTCTTTTTCACGGCCAACGGTAACGTTAGATTTTATTCAGATTCGATCACCCCGGGCGAACTGGCCCGAACGGTTTACAAAGTAAACGAGGACAGTGATGGATTTGGGATTCGATCCGGAAGTAGCGGTGAAGCGGTTGCGGCGCGTCGATCCGGCTCTAGCGCAGGTGATCAAAAAGGCGGGACCCTTCACGCACCGGCCGGAAAAAATTCAAAGCCCGTTTCAGGCCCTGCTGCGGGCTATCGTCTATCAACAGCTTTCCGGTAAGGCGGCTGCTACGATTTTTGGCCGCGTTAGCAATTTGTGCTGCCCTGGCCGGGCGCGACTTCGGCCCGAGTCGATTCTGGAAGCAACCGAGGAAAACTTGCGCGCGGCCGGCTTGTCGCGAAGCAAAGTCCTGGCGGTCAAAGACCTGGCGACTAAAACGCTCGATGGAACCGTGCCCACGCTGGCCAGGCTCAAGAAAATGGATGACGAGGAAATCGTCGAGCGATTGATTCAGGTGCGCGGCATTGGCCGCTGGTCAGTCGAAATGCTGCTGATGTTTCGATTGGGGCGGCCAGACGTTTTGCCGACGACCGATTTTGGCGTGCGCACCGGTTTCATGCTCACCTACGGCACGTCCGAACTTCCCAATCATCGGCAAATCGCCGAGCACGGCGAGCGCTGGCGGCCCTATCGATCAGTTGCCAGTTGGTACATGTGGCGAGCCGTCGACTTGTCACGGTCCAATGGGAAACCCAAACCCGGGGTTACTGTTGCGAGCGATTGACAAGTCAATCGCGATGGCAATGATCCGCGTCGAACCGTTCAGGCGACGATTTTCTGCACGACATTCCCGGCGACGTCGGTCAAACGGAAGTCGCGGCCTTGGAAACGGTAGGTCAGCTTCAGATGGTCCAATCCCAATAAGTGCAGGATTGTAGCTTGCAGGTCGTGAACGTGCGTGCGCTCCTCGACGGCATAATAGCCGAGCTCGTCGGTGGCGCCGATCGATTGGCCGCCGCGTACTCCGCCTCCGGCCAGCCACATCGTATAGCCATCGACGTGGTGATCGCGCCCGATCAGATCGCGCGGCTCGCCCATCGGCGTGCGTCCGAACTCGCCACCCCAGATCACGAGGGTGTCGTCCAGCAGGCCTCGCTGTTTCAAGTCTTTCAGAAGCGCGGCCGTCGGTTGGTCAACTTCCTTGCAGCGTTTGTCGAGCGGTTCGCCTAGATGCGTGTCCGGATTGCCGTGGTGATCCCAATCGGTGTGATAGAGCTGCACGAATCGCAC